>JABIYQ010000634.1 GCA_018702715.1 Desulfobacula sp.
GAAAATATGTCTTTTTCCTTTTGAACAACCAGCCTGTCTTTCTTATTGATTTCATATTCAAAACCAACAAGATGATTTTCCTGCAAAATAATTTTATAGGGCCGGCCTTCTCTGATCTGTGTTAGAGGAAAAACATCTGAGCTGCGTTTACTTATCTCGTATATGGTTTTTAGCGGAAGATATTTATTGAGCAAAGAAGATGCAGTATCTCCTCGTTTTATCAACCCTTTTACAATTTTCATTTCCGGAAGGGTTATTGAAATGGCCGTGTTTGTATTTTTATCTGAATTTGAAGCAACAACGATGTTTAAGCTGCAATTAAAAAAAATGCCTGCGGTAAAGAGTATAAAAAGAATTTTTTTTGTACAGGTTCTTTTCCTATTACTGCATATTCTCATTTTTTCTTCCTGTTTAATTAACCCTTTAACAAAATTGTTGTAAACCATATACAAACAAAGATCTTTAGTAAAGATAATTTTTTTTGCAATCCACTGTAAAAATTAAAAGGACTGAAATGTAAAATCCCAGTCCTTTTAAAATTATTTTTATCTGTTTAAAATGCTATTTTTCTTCTTTGCCGATCTGGGCCATCATTTTAAACAGGGTATATTTATCTGTTACCTCTTCTCCAATTTTAGCTCTCAGCCGTTTTGATTCTTTTGGGAAACTCTTTTCAAGAGCTGCAAACCTTGTTTCACCGCCAAGAAATTCCTGAATGGTTCCATCAGGCGCTTTTGAATCCAGGACAAATGGATTCTTACCCTCTTTAACCAATTCAGGGTTATACCTGTAGAGTGGCCAGTAACCTGATTCAACGGCCAGTTTCCCTTCAAACTGTGATTTTCCCATACCTTTTCTGATACCCTGATTGATACATGGGGCATAACAGATAATCAAAGATGGTCCAGGATATTTTTCAGCTTCAAGAAAGGCCTTCATGGTCTGATTTTTGTTTGCCCCCATGGAGATTGATGCCACATAAACATATCCATAACTCATGATCATGCGGCCCAGGTCTTTTTTACCGATCTTTTTACCTGTGGCAGCATATTTTGCAATGGCGCCCGTGGGTGTTGCCTTGGAAGACTGTCCGCCTGTATTGGAATAAACTTCCGTGTCCATGACCATGATATTTATATCTTCTCCCGAGGCAAGAACATGATCCAGGCCGCCGAATCCAATATCATAGGCCCAGCCGTCACCGCCAAAGACCCAATGAGATTTTTTCACAAACACATCTTTTTCATCATAGATTTCTTTTAAAATGCCGCTGGTCTCATCTTTTAGTAATGTTTTTAAGGCAAAAGAATACTTTTTAGACTCTTCAGCATCATCTTTTCCTGCTATCCAGCCTTTTAACGCATCTTTGGTTTCAGAAGATATCTTGGTTTCAAGGGCTTGTTCAGCCTTTGCTGCCAGGGTTTTTCTGCGGGTTTGGGTGGCCAGCATCATTCCATACCCAAATTCTGCCGCATCTTCAAATAAAGAGCTTGCCCATGCCGGACCTTCCCCGTCTGCATTTGTGCAATAGGGTGTTGCCGGTGCCGACCCTCCCCATATGGAGGAACAACCCGTAGCATTTGCAATGGTCATCCTTTCACCAAAAAGCTGGGTTAAAAGTTTTGCATAGGGTGTTTCACCACATCCTGCACATGCGCCGGAGAACTCAAGAAGTGGCTGAAAAAACTGGCTTCCTTTAATCGTTTCCCTTTTAAGAATATCTGTTTTAAAAGGTATGGTTTTGGAGAATTTATGATTATCCACCTGGTTTTCAACCTGGCTGGCCAAAGACTTCATCTCAAGGGCAACCGTTTTGGCCGGGCAGATATCTGCACAATTCCCACAGCCCTGACAATCCAGTGGATTAACCTGAATTCTGAACTTATATGCCTCCATCCCTTTTCCTTTGCCTTCAATTGTAACAAAATTTTCAGGGGCACGCTTAAGTTCCTCGTCTGTGGCAACGATCGGAATAATAGCTGCATGTGGACAAACAAATGCACACTGGTTACACTGAATGCAATTTTCAGCAATCCATTCCGGCACATCAATGGCAACACCTCTTTTTTCATACTGGGAGGTTGCCTGTTCAAAAACACCATCCGGTGAAAATACACTGACGGGAAGATCGTCTCCGCCCTGGGCATTAATTTTTCGCATGACATTATCTACAAACGCTGTGGTCTTTTCAACAGTCGCTTCTTGTCTTTTACCCTTTTTCCAGGCTGCCGGAACCTTTATTTCAACAAGATTTTCAAGGGTTTTATCAACTGCTTCCATATTCATTGAAACAATTTTTTCACCCTTTTTACCAAACTTGGCTGCTATATCTTCCTTAAGAAGCTTGATGGCTTTTTCAACGGGGAGAACATTGGCAAGACTGAAAAAACAGGTTTGCATAATCATGTTTATCCGACCGCCCAGTCCAACTTCACCGGCAATTTTAACGGCATCAATATTATAAAATTTAAGTTTTTTATCATAAATGGTTTTTCTTAAATCACCGGGAATATTGTTTTCCATGTCTTTAACAGACCAGGGTGAATTTAAAAGAAAGGTTCCGCCTTGTTTTAAACCCTTGAGAACATCATAAAGTTCCACATAATTGGATTTATGACAGGCCACAAAATCAGAATTGTCAATCAGGTATGTTGACTGTATGGGCACATCACCAAATCTTAAATGGGATACTGTCAGCCCCCCTGATTTCTTTGAATCATAGGCAAAATAACCCTGGGCATATTTATCCGTGTTGTCTCCGATAATAGCGATGGCGCTCTGGTTGGCCCCAACAGTTCCGTCAGCTCCAAGACCCCAGAATTTAGCGGCAATGGTTCCTTTTGGGGCTGGATGGAAACCTGTTTTCACCTCAAGGGATGTATGGGTTACATCGTCAATAATACCCACTGTAAAATGATTTTTCGGCTGGATGGATTTCATGTTGTCAAAAACAGCCTTAATCATATTTGGATTAAATTCCTTGGAGGACAGGCCATATCTGCCGCCAACGATCTTAGGGCTTTCACCGTACTCCATGAATGCCGTGCACACATCTGTGTATAGCGGTTCGCCAAGGGCACCCGGTTCCTTGGTTCTGTCAAGCACAGTCAGTGTTTCAACACTTGCCGGTACTGCTCTTAAAAAGCTTTCCCTGTCAAAAGGTCTGTAAAGGCGAACTTTTACAAGCCCAAGCCTCTCTCCTTCGGCATTGAGCTGGTTAATGGATTCTTCAATAGCTTCACAGCCTGAACCCATGGCGACAATCACTTTGTCAGCTTGTGGATCTCCCACATAATCAAATAGATTATATTCCCGACCGGTTAGATTGCTCACCTTTTTCATATATTTATTCACAATGGCCGGAATTTTAATATAATAAGAATTGGCAGCTTCCCTGCCCTGAAAATAGATATCCGGGTTCTGTGCGGTTCCCCTGGTATCAGGATGTTCCGAGTTTACTGCGCGGCTTTTAAATTCTTTTAAGGCATCATAATTAAACAGGGCAGCCATGTCATCATATTCAATCATTTCTATTTTCTGGATTTCATGGGAAGTTCTGAACCCGTCATAGAAATGAAGGAAGGGTACCCTGGCTTCCATGGTGGCAAGATGAGCAACCAAAGCAAGATCCTGGGCTTCCTGGACGGAGTTGGACGCAAGCATGGCAAAACCTGTCTGTCTTGCGGCCATAACATCCTGGTGATCACCAAAAATGGAAAGCGCATGGGCTGAAATAGCACGGGCTGTTACATGGAAAACACAGGGAAGAAGCTCTCCTGCAATTTTATACATATTGGGAATTTTAAGTAAAAGTCCCTGGGATGCTGTGAATGTTGATGTAACCGCTCCTGCAGCAAGAGAACCATGAACTGCTCCTGCAGCCCCTGCTTCAGATTGCATTTGTTTTATGTTTAACACCTGACCAAATATATTTTTTCTGCCTTTGGATGCCCAATTGTCTGCAATTTCGCCTAAGGGGCTTGAAGGTGTTATTGGATAAATAGTAGCAACTTCGCTCATGGCATAGGCCACATGGGTTGCTGCCGTATTTCCATCAATAGTCTGCATTCTCTTTTTCATAAGTTTGTACCTCGTTTAGTTTAATGTGAAAAAGTAAAGCTCCAATATAACTTTAAGGTTCTACAGCAAATGGTTGGATATGTAAATAATTAAAGAAACTCGATACTTAAGATCTTGTTGAAAAACATATAAAAATAAAAAGTTTTCTTTTTAAACGGCGCCGGTTATCCTCTGCTTTTATTTCTAAAGAGAAAATAATAAAACGTAACAGGGGAAAAAAGGCCTCCTGTTACGTTTTATAGTGCCTGGTGTTTGAATAAAAACCGAACAAATTAAATTATAAGGCCTGGTCTAATGCCTCTTCTAAGTTTTTAACTGTGCGATCTATATTTTGCAATTTATCCAGGCCGAATAATCCCAGCCGGAAGGTTTGGAAATCTTCAGGTTCATCACATTGCAACGGGACTCCTGCAGCTGTTTGTATCCCGATATCCAAAAGTTTTTTCCCCGTGTGTATGTCTTTATCTTCTGTGTAACAAACAATAACACCCGGGGCCTGGAATCCTTCGGCTGCAACAATTTTGATGTTTTTGCTTTTTAAAAGTGCTTTGACCTTGTTACCAAGCTCCTGCTGCTTTGTACGGGCTTTCTCAAAACCATAGTTTTCTGTTTCTTTCATCACATTGCAAAAAACTCTAAGGGCATCTGTGGGCATTGTTGCGTGATACGCATGTCCACCGTTCTCATATGCCTCCATGATTTTAAACCACTTAAGCAAATCGCAAGCAAAACTGGTACTGATCGTTTTTTCTATTTTTTCTTTTGCTATAGCGCTCAGCATTACCAATCCACTACAGGGTGAACCGCTCCAGCCTTTTTGTGGTGCCGTTATAAGTATGTCTATACCACTTTTTTCCATGTCCACCCATATGGTACCCGAAGCAATACAGTCTAAAACAAATAGACCGCCAACTGAGTGCACTGCATCTGCAACCGCCCGAAGGTAATCGTCAGGCAGCATCATACCTGATGAGGTTTCAACATGAGGGGCAAAAACAATTTCTGGTTTTTCATCCTTAATCGTTGCGACAACTTCTTTTATGGGTGCTGGTACAAAAGCTGCCTGTTTTTTGTTCTCAACCCGACGGGCTTTTATTACAACAGACTTTTGAGGAATATTACCCATTTCGAAAATCTGGGTCCATCTATAGCTAAACCAGCCGTTTCGAAGAACAAGACACTTTTTATCCGTTGCAAATTGTCTTGCCACAGCTTCCATCGCATAAGTGCCTCCGCCTGGAACAACAATAACAGCTTGGGCATTGTACACTTTTTTAAAAGTGGTGGAAATATCATTCATCACCCCTTGGAATGACTTTGACATATGATTAAGTGAGCGGTCTGTGAAAACCACTGAGTATTCAAGCAGCCCTTCTGGGTCAACATCGGGAAGTAAACCTGGCATATCTGTATCCTTAATATAAAAAATTGAAAATTTTATCAGAATTGTTTGTATCTGGCAAGAATATTTTTTTTTCAAAAGGCAACATCTTGAATATAGAGGAAAATCATCTATTTTACAAAATTTTCAAAAAAGATTAAGAAAGTTAGATTTTGTTATCCGGAAAAGTGATGAACTTTGCAATCTCATTGATTTGATGATTAAAGAAGAAGCCTGTTAATTTTTATTCAAATGTGGTAAAAAAGATTCCGTTGAAACAATATATTATTTTAATAAAAATAACTATTTATAACAAGGATAAAGGTATGGGATTAATCTCTTCAACACATTCCGTCAGCCGGTATCATATTGATGGAAAAATTGAGGGTTCAGTAATAGATGAAGTGCGAAATGGTTTAATAAAACATTCTATTCCAAAAATAGAAAGTGAATATGATGAAATCTCAGCCGGGTGGACACCGGTTGAAAGTCCTTATAATCCGGATTTTGATAAATTTTCTTTTTTGTTTGGAACTTATTTTCTTTTTTCTCTTAGAATTGATAAAAAATCAATCCCGGCTAAACTAATCCAGAAATATATGGCCATTGAAATTGAAAAAAAGAAGGAAAAATCAGGAAGGGATTTTATTGCTAAAAATGAAAAATCAGAAATAAAAGAGCTGGTTACAGATATATTAATGCATAAAATTCCCGCCATTCCCAATGTGTATGATGTATTGTGGAATTATGAAGAAAAAAATTTATACTTATATACCACACAGAAAGCAGCTAATGAGTTTTTTGAAACCATATTTTTAAAATCCTTTAATTTAAAACCCATTAGGCTTTTCCCCTATACCATTGTTGAAACCAAATCCAAATTTTCCAACCCGCAAAAAGACCGGGTCCAAACACTTGTCCCTTTAAAATATTCGAGGTAATCTTTATGCTTGATATTGCAACTGCTTATAATAAATACAAATTTC
>JABIYQ010000401.1 GCA_018702715.1 Desulfobacula sp.
TATCGAATTATAGATGGTAATGGCAATAATGTCATGGAAAACGGTGAAGAAGGGTATATTGAAATCACTCCTTCCAATAAAGGAAGAATGGAAGCCAGAGATATTTCAATTAAACTATCTTCTTTGGATCTTTCCATCATCAAGTCCAGTGATGAAATTATTCGAATCGCTGCCGGCTCGGAATACACACCGCTTCGTTTTCCATTCAAGGTACCGCGTACCCTGGAAAAAGATTCAGTTGATGTCCAACTGAGTTTTAATCAAAAAGATTTCCCCGGTCTGACTGATAATCTTCATATTCCGATCAAACTCGCGTTGCCGGAATTTGCCATTTCCCATCAAATCAGTGATCCGAACAATAACAGAATAATCGAACAGGGTGAAATTGTAGATCTGCTTATTCGAGTCAAGAATACCGGAGGGCTTGATGCCGATAATGTGAAACTCAAAGTTGCCTTTGACAAAGAAGGTGTTGTATATTCCGGTCCAAAAATTATAGAAGTGGGCCGCATTGCAGCAGGTCAAACCACCAATAGTCAAACATTTACCTTTTATGTCACCCGTCGTACTATTCCAGGCATACTGCCCTTAACTTTTACAGTGAGCCAAAATGATTTTTCCTCCAAGGATATATCTCTTGCTTTAAATATTGCCAAGGAGAAAGCCCAAATTATTAATGTTGCTGGACAAAAAAAGCCCGAACAAATTATACCGACTACTGCTTCAAACTATAACAACCCGCCCATGGTATTTATTGCCATGCCCCAAGATGAAAAAAGAGTGGCCAGTATTTTTGAAGTTATATCAGGTGTTGCTGGTGATGATAAAGGTATTTCCAATATAGAGGTACGCTTGAATGGTAACCTGTTTGATGCTACCAGGGATGTTTCGGTAACAGCTTCTGGAACCGGTCAACGTCAACGTAACTTCAATTTTAAGATTCCACTTAAAATTGGCAAAAATATTATTGAAGTAACTGCTTTTGATATTGAAAACCTTTCTTCCTCAAAATCCTTGACCATTTATCGTGAGGCCGAAAAGGGTGAAGTGTATGTGGCTGTTATTGGAATCAATAACTACCAGCATGTTCCATCTTTAAATTATGCAAAAAATGACGCCAAAGCATTTGCAGATTATATGGTGTCAAATATGGGTGTGGACAGCGATCATCTTTTTGAACTTTATGATAACAGGGCAACTGTGAGGGCAATGAAATCCCTGCTTGGCACAAAACTTCGAAAAAAGGCGAAAAGGCCCGAAGATACAGTATACATTTTCTTTGCCGGTCATGGGGCCCCTGAAAAGGACAGCCAGAGTGAAGATGGCGATGGAATTACTAAATATATACTTGCCCATGACTCTGATCCAAATGATCTTTATACGACAGCCTTGCCAATGCATGAGGTTGCAAGGATTTTTTCCCGCATTAAAGCCCAGCGCGTGGTCTTTATATCTGACAGCTGTTACAGTGGCGGAAGTGGCGGACGTACTATTCTTGCCCAGGGCTGGCGTGCAAATATTTCAAACACCTTTCTGGATCGAATTGTCAGGGCTGGGAAAGGCAGAATAATCCTTACTTCAAGCAATGCCCAGGAGGTGAGCCAGGAATCCGATGAACTTGGCCACGGATATTTCACATATTATCTGATCGAAGGCCTGAAGGGCAAGGCAGATATCAGCAATGACGGAGAAGTAGATATTGATGAGATATACCGCTATGTGAATAAAAAAGTTCCTGATGCTACCAACGGGTCACAGCACCCCATGAAAAAAGGAGAAGCTGAAGGGCGTGTGATTATTGGCCGGGTAAAATGATTCAACTTACTTTTGTTAAAGGTTCAGACAGGGTGAATGAAGAAATCTCCAGGAAGATCTTAAAGAAAACTTTTAAATGGAAATAGATTACGCGGGTTTCAGTATTAAAGGCAAATCACACAAATTTAATGAAGACAGATATAGAATGCTTGGAGAAAAAGCTCCTCTAATCAGTGATAGTGTTCTAAAAGCAATTGATTTGAAAATGCTTGCACAAAAAGTAAGAAAATGGATCTTTAATTCTCTGGAATACTCGGCAAAATCTCTTTGTGAACTGGCAAAAATGAGGGGCTCAGCAGATGATATAACAGCCGTGATAGTTGAAATCATTGAGTTTGATGTGTAATAATAAATATCTTGATAAAGAAAGATCTTGTAGAATAACATCCTGTTTTGTGATATTAAAAGCCAAAATTATGTAGGTAAATTATAATAAATAAAGGAGATTAATATGGCATCAATTCCAGAGACGCAGTTTGATGACCTGTCCCTGGTAAGACAGGGTAAGGTCAGAGATATATTTGACACGGGCGATTCTCTTCTGATGGTTACAACTGACAGGCTTTCTGCATTTGATGTTGTACTGCCGGATATTATTCCGGACAAGGGAAAAGTTTTAAATCAGATTTCCGTGTTCTGGTTTAAAAAAATGGAAGGCATTGTAAAAAATCATATCATCACAACCCAGGTAAAGGACTATCCTGATGAGTTTAAAAAGTATTCAGATGCTTTGAATAAACGAAGCATGCTGGTAAAAAAAGCGGAACCGCTTCCGGTTGAATGCATTGTTAGAGGATATATAAGTGGCTCCGGCTGGAGTTCTTACCAAAAAGAAGGCCATGTCTGCGGGATAGAGTTGCCCAAAGGGCTCAAAGAATCCGACAAACTTGCACAACCCCTTTTTACACCTTCCAGCAAAGCTGAAGTCGGTGATCATGATATTAATATCAGTTTTGAAGAGGCCGTAAAACTGGTGGGTGGAGAAACAGCTGAGAAACTAAAAAAATTAAGTCTTGAAATCTATCAAACAGGGGCTGAATATGCTCTGTCAAAGGGCATTATCATTGCGGATACAAAATTTGAATTTGGCCTGTTAGAAGGAGAAATTATCCTTATTGATGAAATTCTTACCCCGGATTCATCCAGGTTCTGGCCCTTAAACGACTATGAACCGGGAAGAGGCCAGAACAGCTTTGACAAACAATTTGTCAGGGACTGGCTCACTGAATCCGGTTGGAACAAAAAAAGCCCCGGACCAAAACTGCCCCAGGAAGTAATTGACCGGACATCCAATACATATAAAGACATTTACACCCGGCTGACAGGTGAAAATGTCTGATTGTTTGTGCGAAATAAACAGTTCTGATATCGATCTGACAAATGAGCGATACAGAATTTCATTTTCAGAAGACGATATGGGTTTTCTTGCACAATCCTTAAAGGAATCAGGCCTGATTTATCCACCGATAGTCAGGCCTTTCAACAATAAATTTATAGTTATTTCAGGGTTTAACAGAATCAGGGCCCATATCCACAATAATCGAATCGATAATCGTCCAACCAAAATACTTGTATATCAAACAAACCCAGATACAACAGACTACCAATGTCTTTTAAAATCAATAACAGCTCTTGCTTTTAAAAGGCAGTTAACCCAGGCAGAACTCATCATATGTACGAATCGTCTGTATCAGTTTTTAGATGAAAAACAGATTGCCCAGAAATCATCTGCAATTTTTAACAGAGAACTTTCTGCCCGCTTTGTAAAGGATTTATTAGCCGTTGGCAGCTTGCCTGACCCGGCTTTAGAACTAATTTCCACAAGTCATCTGTCTTTTAAGTCCGCCAAAAAAATTTCCTGTCTTGAAAAAGATACCATAGAGACTTTTTTGACCATTTTTTCAAACATTCGTGCCTCCAGTAACAAACAGCTTGAAATCATATTGTACATAATGGAAATCGCGGCCAGAGATGCTGTTAAACCCAAAACTATTTTTAAAAATCAGGAGATACAGGACATACTTTTTAATGAAGAAAAAGAAGTGGTTTTAAAAACTTCTCTTTTAAGAACCTGTCTGTTTGAACAAAGGTTTCCAACTGTTTTCAAGACGCGCCA
>JABIYQ010000554.1 GCA_018702715.1 Desulfobacula sp.
AGTCGAACAAAGCCTGTGAAGCCTTAATCAACTTATCACCTGATCAGGTAGTGGGAAAGCACTGTTACGAAATTGTACACAGCATGGACGTTCCCATCCTGGGTTGCCCATTGGAAAAAGCGATCAAAACCAACCGATTGGAATCCATGGAATTTAAAACAGGAGACAACCGGTGGCTACAGGTAACTGTGGACCCAATTAAAATCGGTACCAATAATGATCGGTTTGTTCATATTGTAAGGGATATCACGGAGGCCAAAGAAAGGGAAAATGAAATTATCATGGTTCAAAAGGCAAAATCGTTCAGCATCCTTTCCGGTGGAATTGCACATGATTATAATAATCTTTTGACGACCATCTATGGAAATATTTCGCTCTTGAAAGAGGAAATGACCCGGCCAGAGCATCAGGAATTGTTTAATGATGCTGAAAACGCATGCATACAGGCAAGAGATTTGACCCGTCAATTTATTACCTTATCCCGTGTGGCCCTGCCCAAAAAGACTTCATATGATATCGAAGATATTTTGAGTTCTGCCATTGAAAAAGCAGGTGAAGCAAAAGATATTGAAATTTTAATGGATATTAAAGACAAAACTCCGGCAATAGAAATTGATCCCGAGGGTTTAAGCCATGCTTTTGAAAATATTATCTGCAATGCCGTTGAGGCGATGCCTGATGGCGGGAGACTGGAAATCCTGGTTAAAAAAGAAATCGTCACAGGGAAGAAAGATGAAAAAGATGAAAGTTTGATCACAATATCTTTTAAGGATTCAGGTGTTGGGATATCTATACATGATATAGACAGCGTATTTGATCCATACTTTACCACCAAGGAGTTAAGCACTCAAAAAGGCGGCGGCTTAGGACTTGCTGTTTCACAATCAATCGTCAAAAAGCACGGGGGAAATGTTCGGATTAATTCTAAACTGGGACAGGGCACAACAATCACAGTGACCCTGCCGATAACTAATTAAAATCAATAGTGCTTTCAGACCAAAAGGATTCCCAGTCATTGAAAAGCAGCTATCGAGGTATTTTTAACACATTTCATAAAAATATTTTGATTAACATCGTCCTTTTGGACCAGAATATAAAAGGAGGTATGGGGGGTATTGAAACATTTAAAAATCTGCGGAAATCTGGATTTAAAGGCAAAGCGATTGTGGTCACGTGATCACCCCTCAGCCCGGCAATAATAGACTTTGAAAAATTCTGATTTGAAGCAAATCTTCTCAAACCATTTTCAAAAGATGATTTTAAGAACGTTATCGGAAAGTACATCTCATTATAAATGAAGTTTTCCAGAAATTTTAACTCGAAGTTTTAACAAACTTTCTAACAATAACATACTTGGTATTTGAAATTTTTTAGAATAGAAAATTCAATCAACTGGTACCTTCCAGAATGATTGATGTTGTGAATTTGTGAGAGCTTTTTAAACTTTCTCACACAGATTCATGGCTCAATTATTCTATATGAGCCAGAAGTGTCATACCAGGCCATTTCAACGCAGTAATTTTTATATATAGATCACATTTTGACAGATTCTGAAGAAATATTTTCAGGGTCTGAAAAAAAAATCAAGATGATCTCCAATTATGTTGCGTCTTTTTTTTGTTGCGTGTTTTACCCCGCCTGATTCCGCAGACCCCGGCCATTATCATCCCTGTGCCATATATGATCGTTCACTCTAATCATTTTTGATCTATTTTTGCTTTCTGTACTTGAATTTTTAGTTGGCCTTCAGCATCATTTTTCCCAAACATAGTTTCTTCCACAGTACTTTTCAAATCTACTGCAAGACTTTGTTCCATTAACCATTTTTTATGGGAAGATATGCTTTGTCCATAAATTCCAGTAGCTTCAATCGAAAGGATGATTCTGTCATCATAAGATAATTTCAATTTTTTTCTCAAATCCTGGATATATCGATTCAAATTTCTTGCTGTTCCCTCAATTTTCAGTTCATCTGAGATACTAAGGCAAAGAGAGACAACAAGTTGCCTTTCATACCAGAGATCTTCATCTTCAAATATTGGCTGGAAACCAATCGTATAATCTGATGCTGAGATTTTATACTGGTCAACACAAAGTTGACCATCTTTCCCATATTCAAATTCCGACTTTTGTATCAGTGCCAAAACCTTTTTAAGATCTTTTCTCAACACTGGCCCGAGCTTCTTTGTATCTGGCTGGATATGTTTTTTAGAAAAAGTGTCTGGTTTATTTTCATACAACACCTGCTTCACATTTAACTGACTTTTTAAAAGATCGGTAAATTGTTCCAAGGTATTTTGAGCAATGCCGGACACACGAATATGAGGGAGAGGTTGTC
>JABIYQ010000635.1 GCA_018702715.1 Desulfobacula sp.
CCATTTGGTTCAAGACATGATGCAAGATAGGTTTTATTTTGTTTATTATGATGAAGGACTTGCAAAGGTGGAAGAAAAACACCCTGATGTGGATATTTATGTGGCCAGTGTCGATGATTGTCTCAATGACATCGGATATATATTGCCGGGTCTGGGCGATGCAGGGGATAAAATTTTCGGCACTAAATAAGGCCTCCTGCTGCAATAAAATAAAAAAAGTACTTTTAAACAATGAGTTCTTCAATAGCCCGGGGAAAAGATATTTCCCATATCTTTTCCCCGGGCTATTTATTTTAAATTGACAGCACTGCCCAGGAAACAAAAACATACCTTAAAAATTTACCAATGGTCACAAGAAAAACAAATAAAAGAAAATTGACTTTCAGTATTCCTGCTGCAACAGTCAAAGGGTCACCAATAATGGGAACCCATGCAAACAAAAGGCTGAATGCCCCGTATTTTTTAAACCGGGTTTCAGCCTTCCCAATTTCCAGGGCTGACAATCCAAGAAATTTATTAAGCAATATCTGACTGCCCCAAAGCCCTAATCCATAGTTTACAACAGATCCAAGCACATTACCCGTTGTTGCAACAAAAATAGTCACATATGGACTAAAGTCATGGCCTAACAAAACCCCTAGTACCACTTCAGAACTTAAGGGCAGAATAGTTGCTGCAAGAAATGAGGCAAAAAACAATCCTAAATAACCGTATTCAGCCAGGATCTCCATTGGGTCTATATATACAATTTATACAGGGCCTGGGTTCCTTTGTTTTCCAATCCCTTTTCCTCCATTTTTTTATATAGAGAAAAGGCAAGGTCAAGCCCTGGAGTTTTGAGCCCTAAATCATCTGAAGAGGCAACAGCAATTTTCATATCCTTTAAAAAATGCCTTATATAAAACCCGGGCTCAAAATTTCCTGCTAACATTCTGGGACCCAGATTATTCAATGACCATGATCCTGCGGCACCAGGACCAATGCACTTGAGAACAGCCTCAGGATCAAGGCCTGCCTTTTTAGCATAGGCTAAGGCCTCGCACACTGCAACCATTCCCGATGCAATGGCAATCTGATTTGCCATTTTTGTATGCTGCCCGGCACCTGCTTTACCCTGCAGCACAATATTTTTACCCATCACTTCAAAAAGCGGGAGAACTTTATCAAAGGAGTTCTTATCTCCTCCCACCATAATGGAAAGAGTGGCATTTTTAGCCCCCAGATCACCGCCTGATACTGGAGCATCAAGGGATTTGATGCCTTTTTCTTTTGCTTGTTTATAAATTTTAATTGCAAGGTCCGGGCTGGATGTGGTCATATCAATCACAAAAGATTCTTTTTTTGCATGGTTTAAAATACCATTATCACCCAGATATACCTCTTCAACATCAGCCGGGAACCCGACAATGGTAATAATGACATCACATTTTGTGCTCAACTTTGATACCGTATCTTCCCACACAGCACCTTTGGAAATGATATTTTCAGCTTTGTGCTTTGTACGGGTATAGACATGCAGCTTATATCCTGCATTTAAAATATGTGTGGCCATGCTTTGACCCATGACACCCAAACCGATAAATCCGACACTTGTTTTTCCAGATTCCATATCTTTTTTATACCCCTTTAATAAAAATTAATATTTACTCTATTAATGGCAGCTTTAAAGGGTTTAATCAACACTTGACGATTCAATCCTTTTAAAAATATAATGGTTAGGAATCAAAAATCATCAGATCATAGTATATCAGCTATGCTTACATCCACATTTTCACTATCAGAGTTGACATTCTTTCTTTTTGTGAGTAAGTGTTACTTACCAACTTGATAACAGACTATTTTAAACAAAATATTATTTTCCAAAAAGGTAGTTTATGAAGCACAAGGGAAAAACCAATCCGCCCGGCCGAATAAAAATAATGAAATCTTTTTCTCTTCCCATGGCCAAAAAAGATTTTCATTCCATTACAACAGCACAAATTGCAGGAAATGCCAATGTAACAGAAGGACTGATTTATA
>JABIYQ010000157.1 GCA_018702715.1 Desulfobacula sp.
AAATCTCAATTTGATACACTGATGGTGGGCTGGGAGCCGACCGTTGGAATGGATCCCGATTATACGGCCCGGTGCCACTCAAAACAGATTCCGGTAAAGCATGGTGTCGGTTCTAACTATGTGCAATATGAAAATCCTGAGCTGGATAAGCTTCTGGAAGAGGGCGTTCTGATTTCAGACATGGCAAAACGAAAAGAAGTTTATGATAGAATTCAGGAAATACTTTATGAAGATGTCCCCTTTGCTCCAATTCTCGCCTATGTGTTTATCTATGGGAAAAAATCCTCTGTCAAGGGATATGAGATTAACCCCTATGTCACAGATATCACATGGAACATTCAGGACTGGAACTGGGGATAGCCAGGATTCATTATCTTCATGCAATTGCCTTGGCGATGATAGTGTTATTTGACTGTGGCATTTATTTTTAAACAAGAATCTGAGATGGAATTGGATGGGATGCCGCTTTCCCAATTGCTGCAAACGCCTTTACATTTTTTTTGTAAAGGCGTTTGCATGCAATTGTTTGAATTGATGTTGCCTCAATTAAAAATTAAATTTGTGGCATTGGGAAGATAAATATGGGATATTTTATTCAGGTTAAAAAAGTTGTGTTAAAAAAAGTTTTACTGGAATTATAAATTTGAAATCAATAACGGAAAACAGAAAAAAAGCAAAAGAAAAGTTTCAATCACTGCCCAAACTGACAAAAGCGGAGTTAAAGATAGAAGTTTATGAAAGTTTACGCCATCAAATTATTACCAATCAAATCCATGCGGGGCAACGGCTGGTTGAGCAGGAGTTGATCGACCAATACGGCATTGGTAAGACGCCGTTAAGAGAGATATATCAGGCGCTTCAAAGAGATGACCTGATTGAAATTATTCCTCAGTTTGGTACCAGGGTGGTTACACTGGATATTCAAACGCTTAAGGAAGTGGTTCAGATCAGAAAAGCGTTGGAAGGTCTCTGTGCTGAGTTGGCATCGCAAAATATAAGTTCCCGGGAAATTGATCGATTAAGCCGGATTTTAGAAAAAGCAAAGGCAGTGGAAAGCAATCATCCCGATGCTGTAAAAATATTATCCCACCATGACACTGAATACCACCAGATTATCTATGCAGCCGCACAAAACAAGCAATTAACCAAGGTGATCCAATCCCTTCTTTTTAAAATGTCAATGTATTGGTTTCAATCCGGGTTTTCAATGGAGGATTTCAGAGAACAATTTGAAGAATTGGAAGATTTAATGCAAGCTCTAAAAGAGCGTAATGCAACCAAAGCAAAAGAAATCATGGAAAAACATATTGATCATTTTATCAAATTGGTTAAAAAACAAATCTTTTAATTCACCTTGAGCCGGAATGCAAATAGAAAGATAATGCCCTCGAAGTCTGAGCCACTCTAAGAATTGGAAAAAGAAGTCAACGTTTTTTGATTAAGGGCTTCCAGCGACTGAAAATATACACTATAATCGCTGCCTGATTACCTGATTATGCCTCCTCAGATGATGGCCTTTTATCTCCAATTATGATGTAATGGCCTTTTGATTAAATTGATTTTGAATTCTCCCCTATAGTTGAATTTTCCAACAGAGCATCAAAAGACAGCCCATACCATATGTGGTAAACTTATATTTTATTAATAACCCGGACTGGTGGAAGAATCGCTCGGTAAATTACTTGATTTGACTCCTGAGCAATTATAATTAATCGCCTAAAATTTTATCAAGCTTTGAAAAGGTATCATTAATATTTGAACGTTTTAATACAGTTATCCATAGGATAAACCTTGACTGCTGGTTTTCGATTCGCTTGCATGCATATTTTTTCTAAAAATGTGACTTAACTCGGTCTCCAGCTTTTTGAGGGAGATCAGGCTTTACTTTTATTATTTATATTTCTTTTTTATCAGTCGCTGCAAGCTTATGGACGGATAAAATTATTTCTGACGATTTTTGTATTTTTGCCAGGAACAGGTCCATTTCACCAGGTTTTATCGGATTTGAAGGAGGGGATTTATACTTAAGGGGGTCCACCATTTTTCCATTTTTATTCATACGAAAGCACAAATGGTTTCCTGTGGCATACCCAGTCATTCCAACGTATCCTATCATTTCTCCTTGACGTACTTTTTTCTTTTTTTTCATACCCTTGACAAATTTGTTCATATGATAATAACTGGTGATATATCCATTATAATGATGGATGTTTATATAATTCCCCATGCTCTTATTATATCCGATTTCTGTTATCACACCGTCGCCTACTGTTTTAATGGGGGTACCTTTGGGGGCTGCATAATCCACTCCCTTATGGGAACGATACTCATTTAAGATCGGGTGCATCCTTTTGGGGGAAAATCCAGACGAGATTCTCGAAAAAGCCATGGGTGCTTTTAAAAATGCTTTTTGAAGTGATTTTCCATTCTCATCATAATATCCAGACGTCCCGTTTGATTTTTTATGTAAAAACGCTTTATATGGGGTTCCATTGCTGGTAAAAAAAGCAGCCTGAATATCTCCATAACCTGAAAACTTAGCATCCCGATACCTTTTTTCCACAAGGATCTGAAATTGATCCCCGGGCTGGATATCTCTTATAAAATCAATGTCCCAGGCAAAAATATCAGACAGTTTCTGTGCGAGTTTACTGCTTTCCCCTGATTTTCGGACAGCCTCAAACAGGCTGGATGTAATCGTAGCAGAGACCACCTCAAGGTCCACATCATATTTAATGGGTTCCTGGTTTATAGAAAAAATACCATTCTCTTTTTGAACAACCAGTTTTTCTTCATTATCAATTTCATATACAAAACCAACCAGATCTTCTCCTTTAAGAATGATTCTATAGGGCTGGCCTTTTCTGATATGGGTTAAGGAAAAAATATCAGAGCTTAACCTGTTTATCTCATATATAGTTTTTAGCGGAAGATATTTATTGAGAAGGGAAGATGCTGTATCTCCCTGTTTGACAACCCCTTTTAGAATTTCAACTTCAGATAATTTTTTATATGAAGTTGAAGCAGAGACGCTATTATAACCTTGGAATAAAAAAATGCTGACAACGAATAAAATAAACGGCAACTTTTTTGTAAGCATCCTTTATTCCTGTTAAATTTAATTTTTACACCAAATTTCGGCACATTATTAAAACAAACGCCTTTTGTAAAGACAATTTTCAATTTTTATGCCAGCACCGCATATTTTTTATGTCTGATGAAATATCGGTTTCAAGCGCTTTTTCAACCGTTGCAGCCAGGGCTTTTCTCCGGGTAGCGGTTGCCAGCATCATGCAATACCCGAATTCAGCTACATTTTCAAATAAAGAACTTGCCCACGCGGAACTTTTTCCAAAAGAACAATTTCGTTTCTAAACCATAAATCATTTTTGAACAATGTTGTGATGCAGAACCCCGAATGGAATTTTAGCTATCATAACCTTAAAAAGATGAATTAACTTTTGTTACAATTTTTGGATATTGCGGCTTGATAAACAACTCTCTGATTATTGTTGACACATGTTACTTTAACATGTATTTTGGGTCGCTATGACTAAACGGATTTTAATATTCATCACACTGGGAACCTTTCTATTCCCAATGTTTGGTTCACTATGGGGACATGACCTCCAACAAGCTATGCATGTTGTTCGTGAAGCGCACCATCTGAAAAAAAATCATGAACATCCTCCCCATGAACATTCCATGTCCAATGGTAAGACAGATCACCATCCAGCAGGTGTAAGTCTGGTTTCTTATATTAAAGATCACGACCATGGTGAATTGCAGATTCCTTCCAAGAATGGAACACGGTTTACAAGATATCAGTTACACAAACCAAGTAATAACTATACTTATTCTATTGAAAATGATTCACAAATCATTTTGTCGCTAAACCAAGAACTACCTTCCGCTCTACATAGAAATGATTTGTATTTAAAAACACAAAGATTACGTATTGGCCTTTAACAGTCCCTACTTTCCAACTTAATTTAATCAATTTAGCTGAATCGGAAAAAAGTTTGGTGTATAGGACTCTATCCCGAAGGGATTTATTGTCGCGATTATAAAAGGTCATTGTGAAGAATAGTGCTCCGCCTTTCTTAGTCAGGCCCTTTGTTTTCATGGCTCTTCACGATTTTCCGAGATATTATATATTTAATACAACAACGTAATGAGGTGTTATCAATGATTCAAAACTCAATCGGGCATAGACGATTAATCCTTTTTGCCCTGTTAGCCGTGCTGGCCATGCTTGGTGGTTTAGTACCCGATGTAATTGCTCACGGCGTAACAACCGGAGACAAAGGATATATTCAAGAAATTTCCGGTGTATTACCAATTCCATTTATCTACCTTGGTGCCAAACATATGATGACAGGATATGATCATTTACTGTTTCTTTTTGGGGTCATTTTCTTTTTGTATCGCCTTAAGGATGTCGGGATATATGTCACACTGTTTGCCGCTGGTCATGTGATTACATTGCTCTCAAGCGTGTTGATGCAAATCAGTATCAACGCGTATATTATCGATACGATTATCGGGTTTTCAGTTGTTTACAAAGCCCTGGATAATATGGGTGCTTTCCAGCGTTGGTTTGGATTTCAGCCCAATACAAAAGTGGCAACCTTGATTTTTGGCCTGTTCCATGGATTTGGTCTTGCAACAAAAGTGTTAGACTACAAACTCTCTCCAGATGGGCTTTTGCCAAATCTTGTTTTTTTCAACGTTGGTGTGGAAATTGGTCAGTTATTGGCTCTGTCTGTGATTCTTATAGCAATTACATACTGGCGAAAATCA
>JABIYQ010000637.1 GCA_018702715.1 Desulfobacula sp.
ATATTTTAAAAAAAGCCGGTGGTTTTATACCCTGCCATGATAAAAGCACTCCAGAAGAAATTAGAGAAGTTTTTTCCATGAGTAAAAAAGAATTTAAAAGAGCCATTGGAGGTTTGTTTAAAAAAGGTATCCTGGATCTGAAAGAAAATGGCATTAGACTGAATACGACAAAATGGGATAAAAAACTGGATAAATAAAAGCAGGATATACGAATAGCCAAATCGTTTATTCAAAAAATTTGGGTGATCTTAGTATAAATTCAGGAAGATCACTAAAAAATTTTGATTAAACAACTAATTTGTATTTTAAAGGGAGAATATCAAGAGGTTATCGACAGATTGAATTCTACTATTGATACATACATAGCAAAACGAGAGGCAATTACACGAGGCTGGCAGAAACGCAAACAATCTAAATCGACAGCCAATCCTTGGCCCAAATAGGATTCAATTTAGAAAAGCGATTTTTGTTTAAAATTTTGGCTGGTCATTTGTTCTTTTAAATTCTCAACTATTACATTTTTCCCTTTCGTTTGAAAAATTTCAATCCAGTCTTTACAGAATTCTGTTTGAGCAACAGAAGAATATTCAATGATAGATATATTATCCTGAATAAACTTAATATTTAAAGGTTCATCAATTAGAAGTTCCTTTTCTTGGGCAGTCATTATGGGAAATCCATAGGGCATATTAATATGCTTCAATTTTCCTTTAGATTCCATCCTTTCAGAAACAAATTCTAAATGATTCATAAGTCTTTGTCGTATAATTAACTGAGAGGTTTCAATTATAGCATTTTGAGCCTTGTTATTTGCATCTTGAAGAGCGGTTTCGATTTCATATCCAATACTATTTCTTCCAGATGCCATTGCGGCTAATGTTGTTGTTCCCATTCCCAAATATGGGTCCAGAACCAAATCTCCTTTTGCAGAGTACATATTTATTAGTCTATAAACCAGTTCAAAGGGAAACGCAGCACTTCTTTTACGGGTATCCTTATCATTAAGAGCTTGTGGAGTGCCTTTTATATCAAACCAGATATCGGAAAACCAAAGATTCCGCTCTTCCCAAAACAGAGCGCTTGCTCGTCTGTTTTGCTTATCGGTTTCTTTTTTAAACTCTCTTTTTGATCCTTTTCTTAAGATCAGGATATATTCATGTTCCAATGTAACGTAAGCACCAGCCGGCAACATCCCGGAACCCATAAATTTGTTTGGGGCGTTGGTTTGTTTTCTCCATAAAATGCAAGGAAGAGAGAAAAATCCTAATTTCTGTGTAAAATTAAGAATTCTGGCATGGTTAGTATATAGGGCAAAATCACCATTGATAGTTCGAGTAGCATCACCAATATTTATACAGGCAAAACCCCCGGGTTTTAAAACCCTGTATACTTCCTTCCAGGTGTCATCAAGTATTTTATGCATAGCTTCATAAGCACCGGATCCATCTCCTTGTTTCAATTTTTTTAAAACCAAAGAACTTTGATGCGAGAACATCTCATCCCACATCTTTATCATGGGGTAAGGCGGCGAAGTGACAATCAAATCAAGCTGCCATCACAGAGTTCATACATCTGTCTTGAATCTGAATATATTGATTTGTGTTCTGTTTTCATATGATTCCCATATCTTTTTTAGGAGGTCTTTAGCATTTTAAATAATTTAAGTAAATTAGTAACTGGGTGAAAAATCAAAAATTTTTAAATTGTTCAGTCTGTTTAAAGACGTTATCTCAAAGCCCTGTCCAATGGATATTTGCAGGAGGTTCGTTTTGCATCGAAACAAATATCCAATGGACAGGGCGATTTCAATCATAAGAGCTGAATAGTTACAAATTTTTTTAAATCACTTTGATGGAACTTTCTGTAACCATTGCAGAAATTTTAATAAATAAGAGTGCGAAAGATTCAATCTATAAAATATAATGTGACCTTGTCGGGTCTTTCTCACACTAGCTGTTTATTTTTCTTTACAAAAAGCAAATTCTTCTCTATAGCAATCAAAAATAAGGTGAATTTTAACAATCTTTGGGACCAGACCCTCTATCTTGTTTCAGAGAATAATTGAAAAAATGAAAACAGGAGAAGACAATGAAAATCGGATTTATCGGCCTCGGTAACGTTGGAGGCAAACTTGCAGGCAGCTTGCAAAACAACGGCTTTGAACTGATCGTAAGAGACATTGATAAAGCTGCTGCACAGTCCTTACTGGCAAATGGGGCCCAATGGGCGGAATCACCTAAAGCTCTGGCCCAATCAGCTGATATAATTATAACATGCCTTGGCTCACCAGCAATCGTGAGTGTGGTAATGGAGTCAGAAGATGGTGTAATTGCCGGCCTGGGCAAGGGTAAAATCTGGCTTGAAATGAGCACTACAGATGAGGCAGAGGTAAAACGCATAGGAGCACTAGTCG
>JABIYQ010000191.1 GCA_018702715.1 Desulfobacula sp.
ATCTTTTAATATAGGGCAAAGTCTCAATGAGTAAATCTGCGACACTGTTCTTCATAGTATGTACCTTGATAAATCTTCATTTTCAACAATGCTCATTAATTGCTTTTCCACAAAAGATGCATCAATGACAATCAATTTTTCATCAATATCCGGTGCCTTAAAAAGAATATCTTCCAACAGCTTTTCCATAATGGTGTGAAGTCTTCTGGCACCGATATTCTCTGTTGTGGAATTGACTTTCTCGGCAATGTCAGCAATTTTTTCAATAGCACCAGAAGTAAATTCAATTTCTATACCCTCTGTTCTCAGCAGGGCAATATATTGAAGTACAAGAGCATTTTTTGGCTCAGTTAAAATCCTTGTGAATTCATGAGCACCCAAAGAATTAAGCTCCACTCTAATGGGAAACCTACCCTGGAGTTCCGGAATCAAATCCGAAGGTTTTGACATATGGAATGCTCCTGAAGCAATAAATAAAATATGGTCGGTTTTTACAATGCCATATTTTGTAGGGACAGAGCTTCCTTCAACAATAGGCAAAAGATCCCTTTGTACACCTTCTTTTGAAACTTCCGGACCCTGACTTTTTTCTTTTCCCACAATTTTATCTATTTCATCAAGGAAAATAATCCCTGATTGCTCAACCATTGTTACTGCGTCTGTTTTTATTTTCTCCATGTCAACAAGATGGGCTGCTTCTTCCTGGGTCACAAGTTTTATGGCATCCTTAATTTTTATTTTGCGACGTTTTGTATTTTTGGGCATCAAATTTCCCAGCATATCTTTGACATTAATTCCCATTTCCTCAATACCGGAATTAGAAAAAATCTCAACCATGGGAGAGGATTTATCAGCCACCTCAAGGTCGACCGGTCTTGAATCAAGTTTTCCGGCTCTCAGCATTTTTCTCAACTTTTCTCTGGTTGATGCCTTAGGTTGAGCCTCTTCACCCTTCTCTTCTGTTGTTATAATATCAATATCATTAGATATACTTGCTCCGGTTTTTGATGATGGCGGCAACAAAAGATCCAGAAGCCTTTCTTCTGCTATACTGGCTGCTTTCTCCTGTACCGCATCCTGTTCCCTATTTCTTAAATCGTTCACAGTCAGTTCCACAATATCCCTGATCATGGATTCAACATCCCGACCCACATATCCCACTTCTGTGAACTTAGAGGCTTCAACTTTATAAAAAGGAGAATCCGTCAAATTAGCAAGCCTTCTGGCTATTTCTGTCTTTCCCACACCAGTGGGGCCGATCAATATAATGTTTTTTGGAGCGATCTCATCTTGAAGGTCTTTATCAACCTGTCGTCTTCTCCACCTGTTTCTCAGGGCAATGGCAACCGATTTTTTTGCATCTTTCTGACCAATAATATATTTATCCAGCTCTGTAACAATCTGGCCCGGTTTTAAATCTTTCATTGTTTTAAATCTTTCATTTTCTTTATTTTCTCTCATCAGGTGAACGGGGTCAGGCTTGCATAGTTGCGTTTACGCTCGTAAACGCAACTATGCAAGCCTGACCCCACTTTATAGCTCTTCCACTACAATATGATGATTTGTATAAATACACAAATCTGCTGCGATCTTCATGGCTTTTTCAACAATATTTATAGAGTTCAACTCCGTATTTTCAAGCAGAGCGACTGCGGCCGACTGTGCAGCAGTGCTGCCCGAACCAATACTGATCACCCCGTCATCGGGTTCAATCACATCACCGTTGCCGGATAAAAGATATGTATTGTCCTTATCTGCGGCAATCATCATCGCCTCAAGTCTCCTTAAATATTTATCTGTTCTCCAGTCCCGTGCTAACTCCACGCAGGCCCTTGTTAAATTTCCATTATACCTTTCCAATTTTTTTTCAAGCTTTTCCGACAGGGTCAAAGCATCTGCTGTAGCCCCTGCAAAACCTACAATAATTTTGTCATTATAAATTCTTCTGACCTTTCTGGCCTTGTGTTTTGTTACAACATTTCCCAATGTCACCTGACCGTCTCCTGCCACTACAACGGAATCTTTATGTCTTAAAGCAAGAATGGTTGTTCCGTGAAACACTTCATTATTCATTTTAATCACCCTATATTTTCAGCTTCTTGGATGAGCCTTGTCATAGACCTGCATGAGTTTGTCCATACTCACATGGGTATAAATTTGAGTTGTTGAAAGGCTTGCATGCCCTAAAATTTCCTGAATTCCCCTTAAATCCGCACCACAATCCAGCATATGCGTTGCAAAGGAATGCCGCAATGTATGGGGTGAAACCGGCACATTCAATTGGCAGCCTCTGACAATTTTATCAAGAATCCGCCTGATGGACCTGGAACTTAAACGTGTAAAATTTTTATTTAAAAAAATTGGACTAAAATTTTCTTTCAAAGATGCCCTGTAATCCTTGATAGCATTTAAAGCTCTTTTACCAACCGGTACCATCCTTTCTTTTGAACCTTTTCCAAAGACTTTAATCATTTGGCTTTTAAAGTCAATGTCCTCAATATTCAGTCCTTCCATTTCCGATACCCTCATGCCCGTGGAATAAAAAGTTTCAAACATGGCAAGATTTCTTTTGTCAAACCAGGTTATGGTTTCTATGGAATCCAAAAGTCTGAAAATATCATCAATACTTAAAAATTGGGGTATGGTTTTCTCAAGCTTTGGAAATGGAATTGTTTCTGCTGGATTAACCCGGATCTGTCCTGATTTGACCAGATAATTAAAAAATGCTTTTAAAGAAGACAGTTTTCTTGCTATCGTTCGTTTTTTTTTCCCAACCCTCACAAGTTGGGCAAGGTAATTTCTAATGGAAGTTTTATCAAGAATTTTCAACTGCTGCCAAAATAATTTCTCAGAATTAATATTATCTGTATCTGGTTTGTCTACTATAAATTGAACAAAATCAAAAATATCTGCACGGTATGCCCTGCAGGTGTGGATGGAATATCCTTTTTCAGCCATAAGCGTATCAATAAAGGTATCAAGCATCATCTTTCAATCCTGCATTTTCCATCACAAGTTTCATATCCTCCCAGACCTGGCGTTTATATTCCGGTTGTTTTAAAAGCAGGGAGGGATGAAATGTCGGCATAACCAAAATTCCATTATGTTTATGAAATCTACCCCGAAATTGTTCCAAGGGACTTTTAATCTTTAACAGGGATTGACCCGCCTTTGTTCCAAGGGTAATGATAATTTTTGGAGAAATCACATTTATCTTTTCATGAACAGATTTCAAATCATCTGCATTGCAGATAAATATCGAATCAGACGACAGTTTCATTGCCTTAAGGATTTTAATAAGCAGCTTGCCGCTCTCACCCCTAAAAAATTGTGTTTCACTGTCTATGATAAAAACGCTTGCATTTTCATGGCCTTGAAAAAAAAAATTTTGTGAAGGGCTTTTGGTTCCCCAATTATTTATCAGGGTGTTGGATTCTTCAGAAAGGTCAAAAAATGTATTTCCTATTTGTTTTTGATTAAAAAGATATTGTGAAAAATCTTTTATAACCCGTGTTATCTGAGCCTTTATCAGACCCGGGTCGGTTAAACTGTCTGAATCCATTATAAAATCTATTCCATTTTCTCAATCACGTGATCAATCAAGATGTCTGCCACCTTGTCTTTTTCCATTAAAGGAATATCAAAGGATGAACCATCCTTAAAAAAAAGTTTTACCTTGTTTGTATCGGTCTTGAACCCGGAAACAGATGATCCCACAATATTTGCGGCAATCATATCAAGATTCTTTTTTGCCATTTTTAATAGTGCATTTTTTTCAAGATCATCTGTTTCTGCAGCAAATCCGACCAAAAACTGATCACTGGTTTTCTTTTTACCAATTTGTTCTAAAATATCAGGATTATTTGTCAATAAAATGGAAAGATTATTTTCATTTTCTTTTTTCTTTATTTTTCTGGTTTTGGGATCTATGGGTTTATAATCGGCCACTGCCGCTACCTTGATAATTATATCAGCCTGATCCAGATTGGCAAGCATTTGCATTGCCATTTCCTCACAGGTTTGAACATCAATACACTCAACACCTACGGGTGGATCTATGTTGACAGGCCCGGACACCAAAGTAACAAGCCCTCCCCTTTTTTCAGCTGCCCTGGCAATGGCATATCCCATTTTGCCCGAGGAGTGATTACTGATAAATCTAACCGGGTCAAGGGGCTCGACTGTAGGGCCGGCTGAAATAAGAATTTTTTTATCTTTTAAATCCTTTTTAACAAGCATGGCCCCAACCCTGTCAAAAATAAACCAGGGATCAGGCAATCTTCCCGCTCCCACAGTTTTACAGGCCAAAACTCCAGAATCAGGATCAAGGATATGCCATCCGTCCATCTCAAGAATATCAAGATTTCTCTGCACTCTGATATTCTGGTACATGTCTGTATTCATGGACGGACAGATCAGAACCGGACAGGTGACAGCAAGCAGTGTTGTGGAAAGGGCATCATCTGCTATACCATGGGCAAGCTTTGCAATAGTATTTGCTGTTGCAGGGGCAATGATGACAGCATCAGCTCTTGTTGCAAGCTCGATATGTTTTACAGAAGATTCAGTGTCAAAAAACAAATCAGACAGCACTGGATTTTCAGATAAGACTTCAAATGTTGTCTTGCCGACAAATTTTTGTGCGCTGTCGGTCATCAGAACATTTACCCCGGCTCCCGCCTTTTTAAAGAGTCTTAAAAGTTCAACCGCCTTGTAGGCCGCTATCCCCCCCGTAACCCCGAGAAGAATATTTTTATTTTGTAACTCAGTCATTCCATCAAACTTGAGCCGGAAAGCCCTGCTTCACCACTAACAGTAGGAGCCACACCCACCTCGACATAGGTATTTAATTGTTCATCTCTAATCGCAATTACCGCAGTTCTGGAAGCTTTCTGAAATACCATAATGGCAGTGCCCGGAGATTTTATCTGGCTTAAAATATTCCAATTGTCATTTTGCATATTAATGTTGAAAAAATTAAACAGTGATTGTCTTTCTATCCTGCCTTTCAGGGTAATTATTCCAGAGGTAAATCCGGGTGTGGATATGACAACTGTCCTGCCTTTTACGATCGAAAGCTCCATGGGGATTAGTATATCTTCAAAATCATAATAAACGGCTGTAACTTTTTTAGACTTGGGTTGGCTGTCATTTTGGGTATCGCCATCCGACTTTTTTGAAGCCAAATTACCCATACACCCTGAAATAAAAAATGTTAATGCCACAAGGACAATCATTTTTGTTACAGGCCTGATACTATATTTAACTTTCATTTTTCCTCCAAAAACCAAAAAGTTTCAATATTTAATTTAAAATAATTGGCTAAAAATAATCAGGTTTCAATTTTCTTTTTCAGGTCTTCTATCAATTTTTCAAAGGATTGTTTCTGCAGAATCTGGTCAAACTGGGAGCGATAATTACTTACAAGACTGGCACCTTCAATAATCACATCATAAATATTCCAGTCGCCATCCTCTGCTTGGCTCATCCTATAATTTATTGGAATTTCGACTGTATCTGTAAGAACTTTTGTGTTTACCTGTGCTTTCTTTTTTTTCACATATTCCTTTAGAAAAACTACTTTCTCATTGGAGTAGGATTCTATTTTGGATACATAGGTTTGTTCAAGGAGTTTTCCGAACAGCTCTATAAAAATTTTTTGTTCTTTTTCACTTCTTTTCTTCCAATGCTTTGCAAGACAATATTTGGACATTTTTGCGAAATCGAACCTTTCATAGATCAATTTTCGAAGCAATGATCTTCTCTTTTCAACCGATTCCTCACCTTTGAGAGCGGGATCACGCAAAATTTCTAAAATTTGATCAAGGGTGCCTTTCAATTGATCTTGAACTTTAGATGCAAAGGCCGTATTGACCGGAGAAAAAAAACAGATGAGAAAAAAAACAAAACAAACAATCCTAAATTGTTTCATTGAACCCTCCAAGGTAAGGCAACTCTTTTTTAATGTTAACACAAATGATTATATGCATCATCCAAATCTGATTTTATGGTAAATACATTATCCAGTTTTGTCAGGGAAAGCGCATTTTTCACATTTGTACCTAAACCCGTCAATACAAATGCCTTATCATTTTTTTTGCTCCATTGAAGGCCTTCCACAAGGGTTGCAATACCGGAACTGTCCATGAACGAAACCCCTGCAAGGTCTACAATAATTCCTTTAATCTTTTTATTAAAAAAAGGCATTAATTTATCACGTAAATTTGGAGAAGAGAACATATCAATCTCTCCTTCAACTATAATGACACCAATATTTTCTTTTTCTTTACTTTTAATTTTAAAACTCATAGGCCCTTTATTTCTTAAAAATATATTTGCTGACCAATTCTTCAAGGCTGATGGCAGACTCTGTGTCCATTAGAACATCTTTGTCCCCTAATAAATCATCAGAACCGCCTGGAGATAATTTAACAAATTTGTCTCCTATAACCCCTTTTGTACGAATAGAAGCGATCGTATCCTCAGTGATTTTTGTTCCCTTTTTTATTTCCATTTGTACAAGAGCTTCATTTTCTTCGAGGGTAATTCTTTTCACTTTCCCCACGGGCACCCCTGCAATTTCCACGGAGGCTGCAACCTCAAGGCCTTCAATAGATCCAAATTTTGCTTCGATAATGAATGAATCTGATCCAAAAAGATCAACATTACCCAGGTTAACTGATAGATACACCAGGCAGGCAATACCCACCATCATAAAAATACCGACTGAAATTTCTGTTTTTCTTCCATACATAGTGAATAATTTAAATCCTATAGTAATAAAGATGTCAAGATATAATCCACAATAAGGATTGAAAGTGAGGTCAATACAACCGCATTTGTGGTTGCACGGCTCACCCCTTCAGTGGTTGGTTCAGCTGTAAATCCCATAAACGTTGCTATCCAGGTTATCAAAATACCAAAACAAAACGATTTTAAAATCCCACCATAAATATCTGCAAAGGTTATGGCCGTTACCATCTTGCCCACGTATGCGCCTTCATTAACCCCTAATAACTTTACACCGACAAGGTATCCGCCGGCAATACCCACCAGGTCAAAAAAAGCAGTTAAAAGTGGTAGAGAAATGATACCAGCAAGAATTTTGGGGCTGATCACATATTTTAATGGATCAATGGCCATCATTTCAAGAGCTGGAAATTGGTCAGTGATTTTCATGATACCGATTTCAGCTGTAATGGCAGAACCGGCTCTTCCTGTTACCATCAAAGCACAAAGCACGGGTCCCAATTCCCTTATGATGGAAAGGGCAACCATTACGCCCAGGGCTGCTTCCGCTCCAAACTGACTTAATGAATAATATCCTTGAATACCCAGTACCATACCGGTAAAAAGGGCTGTGACAAAAACAATTAAAAACGACTTTGATCCAACGAAGTCGATCTCTTTGATCATTCGTTGTAATCTGAATGGAGGAAGAAATGCTTGAGAAATTGAAGCAAACAAAAATATACCACTCCTGCCAAGGATCTGAATGCGGTATAAAGTGAACTTTCCAAGTGCTGCTGCAATTTCCAAATTCAGAACTCTCCTTTAATCAAACAATATTTCATCTAAATAGTTCTTGTCAGTACGAGTAAAGGGGATGGGTCCTTCAGGCTCGCCATTGATAAATTGTTTCACCCTTAAATCCTTACTGTTTTTTATTTCTTCTGCGGTTCCTTCCGCTATAATATCACCATAAAAAAGGATAATGATATTATCTGCTATCCTGAAACAGGATTTGATATCATGGGAAACCACAATTGATGTAATATTCAACGTCTGGTTAAGATCCTTGATAAGCTTGTCAATCACACCTGTTGAGATTGGATCAAGACCGGATGTGGGCTCATCATAAAATATAATTTCAGGGTCCATCACTATAGCACGGGCTAACCCCACCCGCTTGGTCATCCCACCGGATAACTGGGAGGGCATCAAGTTTTCAGTTCCTCTTAATCCCACCATTTCAAGTTTCATAGTCACAATTGTTTTAATGATATTATCAGCAATTTTTGTATGTTCGCGTAGAGGGAAGGCTATGTTTTCAAAAATATTCAGGTAGTTAAAAAGGGCAGAGCCCTGAAAAAGCATGCCCATTTTTTTTCTGGCCTCATATAATTTTTTTCTCCCCAGGCGTGTTAAGTCCACCCCGTTAAAATAGACAGAACCCGAATCCGGCTTTTCCAATCCAGTTAACTGTCTTAACAAAGAGGTTTTTCCCGACCCGCTCCCGCCAAGAATAACGGTGATTTTCCCTTTTTTGAAATGACAATTTAAATGATTAGAAACCGTAAGGCTACCATATTTTTTTACAAGATTTTCTACTTTAATCATATTTTTTGTTTGTCACCTGTCTAATTAATACCAGCTGAAAACCACCCATTTTTCAGATTACAGCCTTTGACTCAAATTTTATCGTCAAAATACTTAATGAATTATTCTTAATTTAAATTACCACCTGCTTTACGCTTGAATCGAATAGGAGCATATGCTTCCCCAAGATTTCATTTTTTCTATCAGGTATTATTTATAGATAACTTACCATCATTGGTGTGTCAACGATAATCACAAGGATTGACAAATCTGACACGCCTTTATATAGGAATATGATTATGGCTATAAATAAAAACATACCAGAATCTATGCCCACAGAACTTCCATCCGATCTTAAGTCCTGTATTAGTAAGGTTGAACGACTGTCAACCTGTATTGAAATTGCCAATTTGATCAACTCGGAACTTGCCATTGGAAAGCTGCTTTCCAGTGTTATGAATACAACAAAAAACACCTTTGTTGCTGATGCAGTCAGTTTGCTTTTAATTGATGATAAAACCGGAGATCTGACCTTCCAGATTGCACTGGGTGAAGTTGGAGATGAAATCAAGGAAATCTTTCGATTAAAAAAAGGACAAGGTATTGCTGGAACAGTCGCTCATACAGGCATACCCATCAACCTTGAAGATGTTTATCAGCACCCCAAATTTTCTCCAGAATATGATAAGAAAACAAATTATAAGACCCGGGCTATGCTCTGTGTTCCACTTAAAGTTCATGGGGTAATTATCGGCGTCATACAAGTGATTAATAAATTAAGCAAACCATTTGTTTTTTCCCAAGAGGAACTTGAAATGCTGATTACCATCAGCAGCAGTGTGGCCGTTGCCATCGACACGGCTAAAATGCATAAAATTATTCTGCAAAGAGAAACTCTTGAAAGAGATTTAAAACTTGCCAAGGAGGTTCAGGAAAGTTTTCTACCAAAAGAACTACCCCGGGATGAAATCTACAAATTTGACGCGCTGAATCAACCTGCCCTTGAAATCGGCGGTGATTTTTATAATTTTTTCAAGCTGCCGGAAAACAAACTGGGAATTGTTCTGGGAGATGTTTCCGGCAAAGGAATCTCTGCTTCTCTTTTTATGGCAAGGCTGACAAGCGACCTACAATACTATACCCTTTTACATCCCGAACCCAGAGCGCTTTTAACCCAGATAAACAAAATTTTATGTGAACGGGCAAAAAGAGGTATGTTTGTTACCCTGGTTTACATTCTTTTAGATACTGCACAAAACCAAATAAAAATTGCCAATGCAGGTCATATGCCACCCATTTATTCTGATGATGAATCTACTCATCTTTTGGGTCATGATAGTAAAAAAGGACTGCCGCTTGGCATTATACCAGATGTTGAATATGAACAGGAAATATTTGAACTTAAAAAAAATTCCAGCGTTACCATTTATACAGACGGTGTTATTGAAGCAAAAAACTATAAAGGTGAACTATTTGATATAAAAAGACTTATAAACGTGATTGAAACACAGTCATGTGATCCTGAATTGATTGTCAAGGCGATTATAAACGCTGTGGACAAATTCACTTTAACAGAAGGCCGAAGTGATGATTTGACCCTGCTTGCTTTTAGTCGAAATTAATATTTATCAATAACTACAAAGCGTATACAATTTATGCAATTGAAACCCGTTCATTTAAGCATAGTATCTCATCCGGAAAACCTGAAAAGCATTAGAAAAATTTTGAAAGATATTATGTCTAAGACAAGTCTATCTAAGGAGGATTCCGGTTGTGTTATTCTCGCGGTTGACGAAGCCTGCTCCAATATTATCAGACATGGTTACAAAAATGATTATAAGCAAAAAATCGATCTGACAATTAAACTTAAGACAAATCTTCTCACCATCTCTATTCTTGATAATGGTATCCGGTTTGACAAAGATTCCATCAAAGATAGGGATATCGATGAAATCAAACCAGGTGGGCTTGGTATTTATATTATAACCCAGGTGATGGACCAGGTTGAATACATACGCACATCAGATGGTTTTAATAAAATTAAAATGGTAAAAAATTTTAAAATTGAAAAATAATCTGCTATTAAAAAGGATGTATCATTATGAAATTTGAAAAAGTTATTATTGAATCAAACAAAAATCATGTCGCAACCCTGACTTTAAACCGACCTGAAAGTATGAACACCTTTAGCAGCCAGATGGCATCAGAATTGAATAAAGCACTTATTGATCTGGATTCAGACCCTTTGGTTCGGGTCATTCTTTTAAAAGGAGCCGGCCGAGCATTTTGTGCTGGAATTGACGTAACAGAGCTTTCCGGTAAAACTGCCATTGAATATCGCGAATGGATAGGGAGAATGGAACAACCCCTTGTTACTATTTCAAAGCTGAAAAAACCTGTTATTGCTCAACTACAGGGGGTCGCCGCCGCAAACGGAATGGGCTTGATAGCCGCAGCAGATCTGGTCATTGCTGCTGATAATTCACGCATGGGACTTACCGCGATCAATGTGGGTCTCAATTGTGTTGGTCCTGTTATCCCTGTTGCCAGATGTGTTGGCCGTAAAAAGGCATTGGAGCTATTACTTTATGGAAAGTTAATAAAAGCTCCCGAAGCACTCTCTCTTGGTTTGATAAATAAAATTGTCCCAAAAGAAGACTTGGATTCCCTGGCCCTTCAATGGGCCAAAGAACTGGCCCAAAAAAGCCCGATAGCAGTGCAAATTGCAAAAACTGCATTTTATAATTCCGAAGATATGAACTATGAAGCGCAATTTGCATATATGAATGAAGCCTTTGCCAGGCTTTGTACCACTGATGATGCAAAAGAAGGCGTTAATGCATTTTTTGAAAAGCGGCCACCGGTCTGGCTGGAGAAATAGTATCACCCAAAATATCTTACTATTTGTCGATCATCTTGCTTGTGGTAAACACCCTTTTGTTTGGCAACAATATAAATTTACCACCATATGGATCATCTGGAATCCTATCAATAAACCCTTTTTTGACAAGATCAAAAAGATCAGTGGGAAGACTCTTGTTTAATTTCTCATACTTGTCTACTTGTTTTTCAAGATTTTCTAAAATAATGAGGGTTTCCAACCGTTTTTGAAGTGGTATCACCGAACTTGAGGCATGAGTGCTTTTTAACAAATCCATCAAAAAAACTATGGCTGGGCCATAGTTATTCTGATACACAGAAAGCCTTGTTGCCAGAGCAGGTAGATATTCTGGACTGCCCGGAAGTTTTGAAGCTTCCATCAAGTATTTGGAGCCATTTTCATTGTCCTGTAAAAAATAAAAATAATTAAACCCCAGATAATAGGGAACCTTAAAATCCCAAGTTCTATATTTTTTGGCCTTTAGAAGCAATTTGTTTGCCAGATCAATTTCCTTAAAATCCCAGGCAAGAACCATATCAGCCATCAGATAGGCATCCCAGAACCATGGATCAAGATCAGTAATAATATCTGCTGCCTGATAGATAAAGTCTGCCTGATTTTGCTTAAATTTTTCCTTTTTAATTATTTTATCCCCAAGAAGCGTAGACAATTTTAAAAAAAGAAAATCAGACACAATTCCTTTAAATTCCAAAGATACCAGACCGGTCACTTTAGAAGGAACAAAATAATTAATAGGGTTTGTATTTAATAGTCTTTTTCTGTGTTCAATAAAGTTTTGCTGAAAAACAATAAGCCCTCCAATCAGCAAAATTATCAAGCATATCTTTTGTCCGGTCTTTTTCACATCAACTCTCGTTTGTTAAAAATCAAAGTCGCTGCAAAAATTAAAATGGTACTATAAAACGCACTGTAAAAAGTGATCCCCATCATATAGCTGTTCGAAACAATGATGGCATGTGATGCTTGAACCTTTAAGTCAAATGCTGACAAATTGGGCAAGATATATTGGGCAATACCGATCAATTTTTCAACACCTCCTGACAAAGCCATTTCTTCGGCACCGCTGGTTTTTAAAAACATCACCACCTCTTCAATGGTCTGGCCGGCAATGTATGTGGATATGCTAAATAATAGGGTAAGGAATGAACTTGTGGTAATGGTAGAAAAAAAAATTACAATTGCATTTAATAAAAAAAACATCAATAAAGATGCATAAACCGCTTTGTAAAACTCCATCCATGAAAATCTTTGAAACCACACTGCATATTGTGATTTTATAAGTAAAATGTTTATGCTGCTGCAGACAGTTAATATGAAAAAAGCGGCCGTAATTATCAACATAATTCCCAAATATTTTCCCCAAATATACTGAGATCTTGAAAATGGTTTTGATAACACACAATATATGGTGTGTTTGTCGATATCCATTGATAAAAGATTTATGGAGACAAAAAAAGTTAATAAAAGCCCTGCCAGCCCAATGGCTGACAGGTTGATATCAACGGCCACTTTGTGCAGGTCTCTCATAAAAAAATTAACAACAATAAAAGAGGCGCACATCATTAAGAGTGCAAACAAACCAATACCCAGAATTGCTCTTTCTCTGGCACCTTCCTTAAATGTTAACTTCATTAAAGAGAGCATTTTTAATATCATATTCATTTGCCTTGTATTATATTTAAAAATATTTCTTCCATTGAATTGGCAACAATTTCATCACTTCTGAAAATTTTTTTCAAACGTCCTTTATCCATGACAGCAACTCTGTCACAGATTCTCTCAACATCATTTAAAATGTGTGAACAAAATAAAATTGTTTTACCCTGTTCTTTAAGACTTTTGATTAAATCAATTACCATTTTCCTACCCGGCGGATCCAGCCCGGACATGGGTTCGTCTAAAATTACAATTTCGGGATGATGTACAAGTGCAAAACAAATTCCTGCCCGTTGCGTCATCCCTTTGGAAAAAGTCCTTAATTTATGTTTCCTTACATCATGCAAATCAACAATATTCAAAAGATGATCAATCTGTTTTTCAGCAATATGTTTTTGGATTCCTGATGCTGCTGCGCTGAATTGTAAAAGTTCCAGTACAGAAAGGTTGTCATAAAAATATGGATTTTCCGGAAGATAGCCCATTTTAAGACGTGAGTTTGGGTCAGAAGGCTTTTTATCACAAACTAATATTTCTCCATGATCCGGTCGGATGAACCCCTGAATCATTTTAATAATGGTGCTTTTTCCTGCTCCGTTTACCCCTATTACCCCGAATATTTCCCCTTGATTGATGTTCAGAGAAACATCGTTAACCGCAATTATTTTTTTCCTTTTAAAATCAGACCGATAGGATTTGGAGATATTCTTTAATATTATCTTTGCCATTGGAACGATCTCTACCTGGTTTAAAAATAATTAAGAGCAGGCCTTCAATCAATTGAAAACCTGCTCTTAAGTTTATATTCTATGGATACAGACAAATGAATTTATGACCCTGTTCCACCCCTTGCAGCAAATCCAGTGAGAGTTGATCCGGCTGTTCCGCTTGTAACATCGGTTACATCATTGGTTGTCGCTTGCACTTTTTGATATACCACAGCACTTCCTGAAATAAGAGAATATTCTATTCCGGTTGAGGTTGTTGTTTTGGAGCTTGCTCCAATAACCGTATATGCTGTTGCTGATGTAACAGCGGACATGACAGTGCTTGGAGATGGTGTAAATGTCAAATCCGCTCTTGATGAGGAGGAACTGGTTAAAGTGACTGTGGCCCCACCTGTTGATGTATCAGCAGTGAGTGCATAGGCACCGCTGGAAAAAAGTATTATCATGAAAAGACTCATTATGATGATTGTATATTTTTTCATTTTGATCTCCTGTATTTATTGGTTTTCAATGGTAGTGATTAAAGCCTTGCATTATCAATTAGGATAGGATTCCCATTCAGCATAATAGGCTTCAAGATCTGTTTTAAGATTCCTGGTATCACTTAATGCAGCTGAGTTAAATGCTTTTGCACGGTATTTAGTGAACTGTGGGATAGCAATCGCTGCCAGAATACCGATAATTGCAATAACAATCATGAGTTCAATAAGTGTAAAGCCTTTCTGATTTCTTTTCTTTCTTAACCAATTAAACATGCTTACCTCCATTTTTGTTGATTAAATTATTCCTTAATTCGTTTAAAAACCGTCTTTTGCTAATCTTTTTTATTCAATTCCTTATTTTAATCATTGTTCTTGTCACTATTTAATTCAAAAAGGATGCCACACATAGAAAAAATAAAAAAAAACCTGGAACGCTTTGATATATCTATTTGTTTTATGGATTTAAAAAATACGATCCATAAAACCATGGCAAAAAGATTCAATTAGAAACAATTTTTGAAAACTTTTACCAAAAATTGTCAAAAACGAACCAAACACTAAAGAAAAAAAAAGATCTGTTTAGTTTTTTTTAATTTTTATGAAAAAAATTTATAAAAAGCCAATAGTATTACCAACACGCTTACAATTGACCTGATACCACACCGATTTATGGGGATTGCGTAAGTTTTAGGAAAATTCAACCGCGGTTTTTTATCATTTTCAAGAAAAATAACTGCAAAGGAATATGCAGTAAGGGTCATGGGGATTGCAAAATAATAAATCCCGTCTACTAAACCAAAAATAAGGGAAACAACAATCCAGGAAAAACAGGATGCCTTGATTCCTTTTAACCACCCTGTTTCCCCCTTTAGAAGTGTTCTATACCCCATTCGCGTTACCCGGTACTGCAGCAATAGAAAAATAAAAGTTCCCAGAACTCCCCAGTTAAGGAAAAACTGTATTAGTATATTATGCGGATGATCGACGATAAAATTGTCATTGGGAAGGAACCTGAAAGCATCTGCCCCCATTCCCAATAAAAAAGAAGACTTAACCCATTTCAGAGAAAATATCCATAATTCAATTCTGCCGGGCAATAAATTATTAAAGTCCGTCCTCTTAACTGCATTTACAAGGCCAAGAGCATAATTTTCTAAAGTGATTGCATCTGATAATAAATAGCCGGTCAGGCAGGACAAAATAGTAATCACAAGGAACCGTTGTTTTTTATTCTCCGAAAGTATGCCTATAAAAAAAAGCCCAAGAACAGCCGATCCTATACCGGCCCGACTCCCGCTCCAGAACAAAAAAGCCCAGCATATGCTTAAGAGCAAAAAAGAACAGGACAGCACCATGTGTTTTTGTGAACCGCCTAAAAGGAAAGCAGTACCCAGGATCACTATGGCGGTGCAATAGTGAGAAAAATGCCGGATATTGATAAAGTATGGGGTCATTGTCATCCAGTCATATTCATAGGGGTTCGGTAAAATATTCCAATAAAAAACAAGGCCTGCGCATACAAGTAAAAAACCTGTGATAACAAGTAGATGTGTATAAAGTATAAGTCTTTGATTATTCCTGAGAAATGCCCACAGACAAAAAGAAAAAATAATTTGAGCAAACCATTCAAGCTGCCGAATTGCGCTGGCAACATGGTGATCAGAAAGAATCGCCGAAAGGGATACTAACAATGCCCAAAGAGAAAATAATATAAATTCATAACAAGAAAAATAATACCTTGTATCTTTTTTTAGGTAAAAAAAAGAAAAGAAGAGACAAAACATAAGTTCAAAGCATAAAATTCTGATTCTAAACTCAATAGTTGATCCGGGGTGGAAAAAACTCGGAATTCCCAGGGGCAAAATAAGGATTGAAAATAGAATTCCAATTTTTAGAGATTTGATCATATTGTACTTGTTTCCCACAATTGTCTATACTGTTTAATAAGCTTTATAATACATATTCGTTTTAAAAAAGCAAAAACCAATCTTAATAGGGTTGAAACTTATATACATCCTTATAATAAAATTAAAAAAGATCAAAAATATAATGGCATCCTTTTTGCTTTCAATATTGTATTATCATAGAATTGAGTGCTTGTGTTGTGATGAGGTTATGAACAAAAAAGAATTACCCCAAACCTTAGCAACAAATTCTTACTCGATCAAAAGGTCTCTAAAGGAAATTGATGGCCCCTATAATAAAAAACAAAAAAGCCTTTTCTTTGCTTGAACTTTTAGTTGTTATACTCATTATTGCAATTTCAATCACATTTGGACTGCCTTCTCTTACTGAGATGGTTAATAATCAAAGGCTTAAGGGTACTGCCAGAGATATTTTTTCAATTTTTAAAAAAGCCAAACAAGAAGCCATTAGACGAAACACAAATGTGGTAATTTCAATCACTCCTGCATCCTATTCGCCCGATGGTATGAAAGGAAGTTATCTGGTATTTGTTGATGATGGCAAAGGAACTGGTACTGCTGAAAACTCCATTTTAGATGGTGATGAAGAAATTTTGACCAATGTCAGTATGCCCCAAAAAGTCAGCCTGATAAGCAGTACCTTTACCGGTTCTCCAAAAACCACTGCTTTTAACAGCCGGGGTTTACCGACAAAATTAGGAGATGTACGATTAAGAAATAGTATAAGATGGTATAAGATATCACTCAGTATTGCTGGAAATGTAAAAATGGATATAAGCAAGGATGATTCATGGTAAACAAATTTTCCGACCAAAATAACCGTGGGGTTACACTTATAGAGATAATGATAACCATTGCCATCTCGGGCATGGTACTGGGTTCTGTTTTTATGGTTTACACAAATCAACAAAAAACCTATCTTAGCTCGGATCATATTGCTGAAATTCAGCAAAATTTAAGGGCTGCCATATTGATCATGTCAAGTGAAATCAGGGAGGCTGGTTGTGATCCGACCGGGAAAGCCAATGCAGGTATCATATCTGCCACTTCTGCACAACTTCACTTTACCAGAGATATTGCCGGACATGTATTAAAACCTGATACGATGGCGGATGGCGAACTTGATGACAGCAATGAAGATATAATCTTTGGTTTCTCATCTTCAAATGATGCCAACTTGGATGGAATTGCCGACTCTGGTGCAGCTAATCTTGGCAGGAATACAGGCGGGGGCTTCCAGGCAATTGCCGAGCATATTCAAGCCATTGGATTTGCATATATACTTGAATCCGGGACAATTGTTTCAAACCCATCTTCATCACAACTGAATCAAATTCGGGCTGTCCAGATAAGCCTTTTGGCAAGGGCTTCCTTACCTGATACAAATTTTGAGAATACCCAATCCTATACCAGTGTTTCAGGGACTGCATGGGGACCGTATAATGACAGTTATAAACGCCGATTTGCAACCATCACCATTCAATGCAGAAATCTTGGATTATAAATATGGTTCAAACTAATAATAAAGGATTTACATTAATTGAGGTGATGATCACCCTTGTCATTCTTTCTGTGGGGATACTTGCAATGAGTCTGATGCAGGTACAGGCAATCAAAGGAAATAGTTCAGCTTTTTCAAGAACAAATGCCAATGCCATTGCTTTTACATTTCTTGAGGAACTCAGACGAATTCCTTTTGATGATGCCAATTTAACTTCTGGCACCAACCTGGATGCAGGAAAAGCACCTTCCGGAGGAAATCCAGTACCGACAGATGCGGATCACCTGTATAATCCTACAAATTCCCCCACATTAGCCGGCATGTACCAGCTAAACGATAATAATATAGTAGATAATAGTGGAAAAGAATTCCAGCTATTCTGGAATGTTACAACGAATTCCATTACGATTGGGTCAAACACATATAGCCCTTATTGTACCATTCGTTTGTTCATGTACTGGAATACACTTATGGGTGTGAATTCAGTATCCTTTACCACAATTAAATTTAATAATACTTAAAAGGCAAGATAAGCCCATGACACTATTTAACAAAAAAAAGACAAAACCTTTTGCACATATCTGTTTTATTGGCAGTCAGAAAGGTTCCATTCTTGTCATTGCCATGTTTTGTCTACTCATTTTAAGCATACTTGGAATTTTTGCCTTAAACACTTCTGATTATGAAATCAATATTGCCGGGAATCAGCAACTATGGGGAAAAAATTTTAACACGTCTGAAAGCGGGGCCTCCCTGGAAGGATCGCGTATCGGATATGCCGGTGTAAACGGTCTCAACACCTGGTATGAAATTTCTGATCCAAACATCTATAACCGTGCACTTTATCCCTCAACTTCGACAGACTATGACCCGTCCGGATCTGATATGCCCGTGACAGGAACCTTCCCAGATGATTTTAATTCAACCGACAATGATACCTGGCCCCGACAGAACCTGATGTCTGATACAAGCGATGACAATTTTGATTATGCATACCTTGTGACATATCTTTATCCGGATGCTGCTCCCAAGGGATGGAATGCTATTAAATTTTCATCTTACAAATTCAGAATTAACGGACATAGACAGGTCATAATTGAAATGGGAGGACAAAAAGTGGGCGTTAAAAATCCATTATAGCCTGAAGACCAAAATAATTTTACAAGGGAAATCTTATGGTGACCACAAAATCAAAAAAGCAAAATTCAATTTTTATCTATACGATTCTATTTATAGTCATAGTTGGAAACTTTTCTCTTATAAAGGCTAAGGATACCGATATTTATCAGGTTAATACAAAACAGAACTGCTATATCCTATTGGATAATTCAGGGTCCATGGATTTTGGTGTCTATGAGCAAAGCATTGATTATGGACAAATGTTTGATTATCTATTTACACTCAACGACACCACAAGTCAGAGTAATTATATCTATGATACAATAAATAATAGTAATTTTTTCTACCAAAACCACAGGGAAACAAAAAAGATTTACCTGTGGAAAGGTCGTATAGGCGTTACCTTATCCACTGTGGATGGAGTCAGCACTGCATTTACAGGAGATGCGGCGGATCCAAATTATCTCTGGTTTTATTATGATCTGGTGGATACCAATACTCTGATTGATTCAGATGGTAAGCTGACCTATGACGGCAGTGGTACGCAAAGGCTTACGACAGACACTGACGGTAATATTTTATTTGATGGCCAAAAACTCCCCTTGAACCAGGACATAAAACTGAACAATATACAGACCCTTTATGACGGCAGCCAGGTGGATATTGGATTTGGAGGCCTTTTAAATGCGCCTGGATATTATTTTTCAGGCTATGAAGGCGTTTCTTCAGGCAGTTTGAATACAGCGGAAGATGGTGATCAGGATATTTACTTTTTTGTTACAGGAAACTGGGCAAACATGCAGGCCATGTATAATCTTCACTATACCACCAACAACCCAGGGCCTTCCGGTGCATCCAACGGTGATCCCGCATGGAAATATGAACTGGTACCTCAGACATCAGGCAGCTGGTCGGAGCTGACCCACAGCCTGAAATATCCAGCCAGCGGGCAATATGCCAACAGATTAAGAACAAATCAAACCATGCAAACCATAACGCATCCCGGTGCAACCCAGATACAGGTACATTTTTCTGCTTTTGATGTTGAGGGTGATGGCAACTCTTCCACCTGGAATTATGACTATGTGGCAATATATGATGGTTCTGGAACCCAGGTGGCCAAATATGACAATGACAATTCTCCGACAAATGGAGATGGCTGGTCAGCAACTATCAATGATGATACTGTCAAAATTGCCCTGGCATCAGACAGGTCGGTGACAGGATATGGCTATACTATTGATAAAATAAGGGTATCCTATGAATCCGGCTCCTATTTGATGCAGAACCGGCTGGATGTAGCCAAAGATGCTTTGCTTTACGTTATTGATGAATTCCATGGAAAAATGAACTGGGGGTTTGCCACGTTCCAATACCTTGGCACCTCAGGGAATGGCGCCACCATCCACAGCGCGTTAAATCCAAACCTTACGGATGACCAGAACCGTGCCGCCATTAGAAATCATGTTGAAAACGAATCGCCAAAGTATGGGACCCCTTTGGGAGAAGCATTGCAGGATGTTTTTGAAGAAGGGTATTGGATCAAAAGGCATGCCCTTAACAATCTTTTATGCCGGAAAAATTATGTAATCTCTGTAACGGATGGGTTCCCCTCGGATGATACTGACTGGAACAGGATTTCCGATGTAACTTCTGATCCTGATTTGCCTTTCAGTGACTGGGATGGTGACGGGTGGACAGCAGACCCCTACCAGTATACAACGCCGCCCGCCAATTATTATGATGATGTGGGACACTATATGTATACCCACTCCTGGGATGATAAAGCTATTGTGACAGATCCTGGCAATTCCTATGTAAACGTTACAACACATCATATTGCCTTTGGTGCGGATCACCCTCTTCTCAGGGATGCCGCAGGTGAGTCTGGAGGAGAATATGTGGTGGCCTTTAACAAGGAGCAATTGGTTGCAGCCTTTTATGCCCTTACCCTGCAAATGACGGAAGCCGTATCATTCACATCTCCAGTTGTTTCCATTGATGCCGCCAATAAAATTCAAAATGGTGATGATCTTTATATGGGTCTGTTCCTTCCCCAGGATAATCAATCCTGGATGGGGAATATTAAAAAATTTATGCTTGGAGATGGCTCCACTGACAGACCTGATGTATGGATGCTCTATGATGGGGACAATAATGAGGCCATCAATACTGATGGAGAATTTCTTGACAATACCTCGGCCTTCTGGGCAGATGATAATGATTCCAGCGACTCTGACGATTATG
>JABIYQ010000638.1 GCA_018702715.1 Desulfobacula sp.
AAGGATAACTTTTATCGGATTTTTTTACTACTCATTGCCGATTATTTTAGAACCAGACTTTACTTATTCAGATATCGGAAGGATTATGATGTTTTATGGTTTGCCAAGTATTTTTTTTGCAGGAATTATAAACAAACGAATCAAGAAAATAGAACAAAGCAAGTTTTTTGTGATAGTATCAAATATTGCTTTGGGGATTTTATTTATGATGTTTAGCTATTTTATATCTGGTTCTGCATTGTTTAAAGCATGCTCGGTCATATTCATTCTGCTTATTCTTGGGCTTTCAAACAGTATATCGTTTCCTTCTCAGTTAAGACTCTTTTTGACAACTAAGACCGCTAAAACTATAGGAACCAGAACCTCGCTTGCCGTATATCATTCTGTTGAAAGGATAGGCAGCAGTCTTGGTCCAATTATTTTTGGATATTTTGCAGCTTGCTATGATATAAATATGGCAGTGGTTCTTGGAGGATTATTATGTATTTGTGGAAATTTGGTATTTATGATATTTTTTAATCTCAGAAGTTCAACTTGAACATTATAAAAAAGGAGCTGTGCTAAAATGAAGAAAATAATCTATATATCAATATGTTTGATGGTTTTTTTTAATTCAGATTCTATATTTGGCGGCGAACAAAAATATAAAATTTTATCAATTCAACACCAGAATTTTAGTCCGTATATCAGGTCTTTGAAAGGATTTAAAAACGGTATAATAGAATCAGGTTACAAGGATAAAATTGATATAATAGAATATAATGCCAAGGGTGATCTAAAAGCTTTGGATATATATATTGAAAAACTTAAAAATAGTAATGATATAGACCTTATTTTTTCCCTTGGTACCCAGGCAACAAAAAGAGTAGTTAAGAATATAAAAAAAATTCCTATTGTATTTACAGATCTTGGTACACCGGAATTTTCAGGAATTGTCACGGACTGGAAAACTTCCAATGCAAATTTTACAGGAGTGGAAACAAAGAATTATGTTACAATTGGGATAAATCTACTTCATGAATTAATTCAATTTGAAAGTATAGGAATGATATATCTGAAAGGATCTCCCAGTCATGATGGTGCGATTAAACAGGTAACAGAAACTGCTAAAACATCAGGGTTTGATTTCATTTACAAAGGGTTTTCCCTGCGGGATGATCAAGGGAAAAAATACCCTAAAGAAATAATTAGAAAAAATATTAAAGAAGCACTGGATTATGTTGTCCCAAAAGTTGATGTCTTTTATGTCCAGGTATCAAAGACATTTAATATAAATTTTGATTTATTTTTTGAAAATTTTAAAACAAATGGTATCCCAAGTGCAGGCGATCCTGTCTATATAAAAAAAGGGCTTGTTATGGGCATTGGAAGGAATAAGGAACAGTTTGGAAAACAATGTGCAGAATATGCTGTCAAAATTTTGAATGGGACTGATCCTGCCTCGTTGCCCATGGATGTAGGAAAATCATTTTCTATATCGTTAAATACCGAAGCTGCGACCATTGTTGGTTATAATCCTTCAATTGATATTTTAAGTGCAGCTGATGATATTTATAAAGAAATGGATGCTAAAAAATAATCGGCGCTCCATACCAGGGGTATTTTTGAATAAGTTTCGGAATCGATTTTTCAATGATTTTTATTGCATTGCTAAATTGATTACGATTTAGAACAGCCAGTTCCCGGGGACTGTTTGGAAGCAATTTTTTTTGCCATGAATGAGTAAGAGTATGGCATTGATATCCCAGTTTTTTCATAAATTTTATTCTTGTTGCCTTCTGATAAATAGGGCTCATCACAACATTAATATCCTGTTCTATTGCAGCTGTTAAACAATAATATCTTAAAATCTGATTTACGCCTATTCCCTGATAGGCTTTTTTTGTTACAGCACTATTAAAAACAAGAGCGGGAAAATCAATTTTAACCGGGAGATCACATTCAAGAAAATGGGTAGCCTCTTTTTTATTAAAAACCGGGATCACACGAATTGTTCCGATAACTTCACAACCTTCATGTAATACCGCAATAACATTATTCTTATTATCAATTTCGTTCCATTTTAAAAGTTCTGGTTTTAACAGTTTGAAATCTTTTGATCTACTGAATTCCTTTAATCGAAGATTAGTTATCTTATCTTGATCTTGTTCTGACACAAGCCTTATATGGTTCATATGTTATCCTAAAATAAAGTTTAAAAATATAGAGAATAAAATTCAAAAAAACGATGATCCTTAAATCATCAATCCTGTATCCTCGGATATTTTCAAAATAGTCTGATCAGCCAGAGGCATATTTGGACCCTGCAAATGAAGAATTAAAAGAGCCGATAAAAAATATAAACAGATCGAATAATGATTTTCATTAATAGAACCGATATTATATATAGTAAAAAAATACACTTAACAACTATTGATTTCAAGCCGCTGGTTGTTTAGGGCCCACTCAAAAATAACTTTACATTTTTGAAGCCGATTCATCCTGTCCGGCAGCGTTGTGAAAACACGACATATACTTGATATGCCTTAGTTTCCACGCCTTGCCGGACAGGTGACTCAACTAAAAAAAATTGGTAATTAATTTTTGAGTGGACCCTAAGTGTAAAAATATTGTATTTTTTATTTATCTTATATTTTAAAAATTACCAGGCAAAAGCAAATTTTATTTTACCGGAGCAAGAAATTAATGATTCCGGTGGTATAAAAGATATATTGAATACCTTTTGGTCGCCTAAAGCATTGCTGCCATCAATAACTTCCATATCCTCAGGTGGATTATATCCGGTTTGTTTGAATAACTCTGTCAAAGCTGTCTTGATCTCATCTTCAGGAATATTACCGGGTATGTTTTTTCCCCGGATATTAATGAGAGATTCAATAATGCGGTTGATAAACATTTGAAACTTTATGGAACCACCCGCCAGTGAAGCCTCTTTTGGTGTAAAGGCAAAATCCTTGTTTTTCATCCCCACTAGAGGGGTAATCCCTGCTTCAACAAGCTGCATAATTCTATCTTCAGAAAACAGGGCATGTGTGGAATTCATATTTTTACCATCTTCATCTACAATGGCAAGATTCTCGATTCGATTTGTATTATATCTTGTAAACCCCAGGGGCCAGCCTGAATTGTTAACCGACAGGGCGCATAAGGTTCCAATTCCCCATACAGGGGAGACAAAAAGGCCCTGATCTTCAAAATAATGGGCAGGCCTTACAGCAAAACCATTGCAGCCTGCAATTAACCATGCAGCGCCTGGAAGTGCTTTGATTTTTTTAAATTTTGCATAGGAAATATCTTCAAGATGATTTTTTATATATGGGATCTTGTGTAGTTGATTAAAGCTTTTTATTCTGAAGAATTCGGGTTTTATCCAAACACAGGCAGTCAAAAGCATTTTATCTGTGAACTGAGCCACTTTTTCTAAAAGTTCAATGGAGGGCAGGGTATTGTCAAAACCAAGGTCAATCAAAACAAGGTTTGGCACTTCATCATATGGGAGTGACGTTATCTCATTTAAAACAGTCTCAAGGCTGTTATGGGATACAGAAGATATGCTGATGTGTATTTTTTTAAAACCTTTTATATCAGCTTTTTTAACCAGGTTCTGAAGTCCTTTCCATGCGGCTTCGGTTTCCTGAAATTTCCTGTTTGAAAAAATTTCCCGGATAATGGAAGAAACACCAGAACCTGTCTGATTTTTCGGCAATGAAGAATCTGATGATATATCTGTTGAAGTATCAGACCCAATTTCAGGGCCTGCAACCATGGACATGATGTCATCTATTTTGCTTTTCTCTTCTTTAGCAGGTTGCTTAGTCTTATTTTTTAGGCCTGTAATCCTTGAAGGTAAATTCTCTTTTGCCAATGATGCCAGATATGAATTATTTTTTATTATGGATTCAGGTTTGAAATCCTTTATTTTTTTAAATTTTAAGGTAATAGCGCCTTCAGGGCAAAGATCTGCCGGCAGCGGCATATATAGAACGGGTGATAGTTTTTCAATTGTTTGATCAATTGAATAAAGATCAACATCAACAAAATCTGGTTTGAATTTTTCTTCAGGCACAGGAGCAAAAGGCCCAAGAATCATGATTTTATAGGGAAGTTGTTCATAGCTCATTTTATTCTCCCTTTTGATTTTTAAGACCATGCTGCAGGGCTGCCTGTGCTTTCTGCAAGGCCTCCTGAAGTGTTTGAACCAGTATATAGGCATTACCCACGGTCATTACAATGCGGTTTGAAATACTGGCATGTTCAGGCATGGCTTTATGATGATTTCCAAATTCTATGGTTACATCCCCTACACCTGCATATACATTAAATATATCACGATATACATATTCAAGTTCAGGGGGAACATGAAATTGAATTTCGGGCTGTTGTGGGGTTTCTTTTTTCCCTTTACTCTTTTGGCTTTTTTCAGTCATTGCTTTCTCCAATCATTTAATAGCAGCTTCAGGACAGGTATAAAACTTTGAATTGTCCTGGAATCAGTGTCATCCCACTGGTATTTGTCAAATTCTGCATGGTGTTATCCAGCATTCTTGTAGCCGGCATACCACCTGTAATTACTTTAACACTGCATTTGATATTACGGGCCGGGCCCATCAGAATCTGGGATGCAACACCTCCTAAAGCCCCTGTATTATCTCCCATACTTGTTGGAACGGTTGTTCCCATATGATGAGACGGCATAAACATGATTAAATGCTTCATTGATGCGGTAGGCGGAACCGCCATTACCTTTATTGCCATATTTGGATATGGTATCGGTACAGTCACAACAGGTGGTGGTACCGGCGTTTTACAGACATCTGGCATGGCCATATCCATACCCGGCATTGAACAATTTGCAAACATAAAAACTCCTAATATTAAAATTATCCCATGAGGATTTTTTCACCGTCAATTTTAGTACTTTTTTTACTGTTCATAATTGTATATTTTGAATCCATGGAATATAGCCCGTCAGCCTGCCGATTCATTTGACCCGATTTTACCATGTCATTATCTTCTGTACACCTGATATATCCTTTAAATTTATCAATTACCTGTTTTGCCATTGTATTGATCAAATTGCTGATCAGTCGCACGGTTTTAAAACTGGCTTGGAGTTCACTGCCGTTTGCTGTTATGTTGTCATAGGAAATAATGGCCTCCTGACTTTTGTGGATGGCTCTTTTTGAAAAGCAGTTCATATTTTTTGATGCAATGGCCACATTTTTAGTTGAATGAATATTGATACTTCCTTGGTCAGCCCGAATATCCACTTCAGAAGGGAAAGAGATGCTCATTTTTTGAGCACCGGGTCTTTCTATAATACCCAAAATATAGACCATGCCATCTTCGTTTTCAGCACATATGATGATGTCGTTGGGCTGAGGGTTTGTAATACATGAAAATGCTTTTTTTGCTTTAATACTCTTACCGGCCATGTTGACAATGATATCATCGAAAGTGGTAGATATTACGGAACCGGTCCTGATATCTGGTACATTATTTGAATGAATTGGGATTAGGTTTTTTGCTAAGTTGTTCATTATTTCCCCCATTGTTCTGATTTTTTTCTTATTGGGTCAGTCCCCTTTGCCAGGGATTTTTTTGATCCGCGCCATTTAGTTTCTTTATCATCTGTCTCGTGAAGATTTGCCATAAACAGGGTAGCATCGGAAAAGTCCGATTTTTTAATTTTTGCATGGGAAAGGTCGGCATATGTCAAGTCAGAACCTTTAAATAGAGAATTTTCAGCATTCACTCCTTCCATTTGAGCCTGATAAAGGTTGGCAGAGGAAAAATCACATCCTTTCAATTGGGCGCTTTGCATACTTGCCATCTTCATATTGGCACCCTTAAAACTTGATCCAGAAAGTTTAGCTTCAAAAAAATTGGCAAACTCCAGATAAGCATTGTCAAAATTGGAATTCTCCAGATTTGCCCACATGAAACCACCTTGTTTCAACTTGGTTCCCGTAAAATTACATCCATCAAGAACACTGTTGTGAAACTGCACTTGAGTTAAATCCATGTTGGAAAAATTTGTTTCAGTTAATGTTGCTCCATGAAAAAGTGATAGGTTTATAACAGCATCCTTGAAAATATTATTTCCAAATTCACTTTGAAAAAAAGTTGTTTTATTCAAATTAGCCTTTGTAAAATCAATATTTTGCATTTTACAGGAATTAAAAACAGCATTCTCAAGATCAGTCTCTACAAAACAAGAACCTTCAAGGCTCGTTTCCATAAACACACACAAACCCTTTAACATTGCCTTAGAAAAATCCGATTCCTTAATTTCAGATTTTATAAATTTAAGAAATTCAACTTTGATTTCTTTAAAAACAGCTTTTTCAAGATCACACTCAATAAAATTTGTCTCATTCAGGTTTGCTCCAGAAAAAACTGAATTTTTCATGGAACAATTATTAAATATGGCCTGTTTTAAATTAGCATCGCTAAAATCACAATTATCAAAACAGGTCTCACTGAAAATACCGCCTGAAATATCAATTCCCTTACAGTCCAGACCGGCAAAATCTTCTCCATAATAAAATTCACCGGATTTAACCTGAATTGAAAGTTCTTCTCCTGTTGTTATCTCAGCCATTATTTGGGTCTCCAGTGTTCAACCAGGGTGGTATCAAGATTGGCCCAGGAAAAATCAGTATTGGATATATTGGACCTTAAAAAATCAACTGCATGAAGATTGGCACTTTTAAAGGAAGCCTCAGTCAGATTTGCTTTGGCAAGGGAGCCCTGATCAAGATTTATATATTTAAGGGTTGCTTTTGTTAAATTGGATTTTCTGAACTGAGCGTTTTTTGCCTGGGCATAATTTAAGTTGGCTCCTGAAAGGTCGGCACTGCCGAAAAAAGCATTTTCCATATTTGCGAAGGAAAAATCAGTATTCTGTATATTCATATTCTGGAAGTTGGCCTGTTTAAGGCATGCTTTTTTGAAATTAAGATTTTTTGTAACTGAGTTTTCAGGCTCAGTAGCCACAAAACAGGCACTTGAAAGATCAGTTTTATTAAACTCACAGTTTTTTAAACTGGTATTCACAAATGCGCATTTGCCCATACTACTTTCTGAAAAATCACAGTTTTCAATACTGCATTTCATAAATGCAGAGGTGTTTATCTCGGTTTGTATAAATTTAGCGCCTGAAATCTTTATCTCAAGAAAAATTATCTCTGGCATATGCGCCTGGCTGAAATTTGCCTCATTGATTACGATCTCAAGAGATTCTATATCTTCAAGTCTGGCTTTTGTGAAATCTGATTTTGTGAAATCACCTTTGGAAAGTTTTGCTGATTTAAAATTTGCTTCTATAAAATTGGTACCATGGGCGTGAACCCCTCCCACATTTGCTTCTTCAAGGGTTGCGCCGGTAAAGTCCGCATTGTCAAGAATTGCCCTGGCCATGATGGCACCTGAAAGGTTGGCGCCTTTCAGGCTGGCTCCGGTAAAATTAACCTGTTCAAGAAAAGCTCCGGAAAGATCAATCCCGTCAAGATTCTCTCCCGTAAGATCGATACATGCCCAGTCACCATTAGAGACATTCTCTTTATTTGCTATAGTTCTAAGAAAACGTTTTTTTATCTCTTCTAAGGATTCTTTGTGTGGAGAAAGTCCTTCACCCATAAAATGGGCAGCCATTATATAGGTTCCTTTGAAATCTTTTTCAGATTCTATTAATCCTTCATCAAGTTGTTTTTCAGTGGTTTCCATTGTCTTTTGTATTTGTTGTCGCAAATCCTCAATCTGCTGTTCCATCTCTTTTGTTTTTTCATCTTCAATACCCATGGCTTTCATGGATTGTACATGCTGCATGGCTTCCATCATTTGCGGATGGATCTGATCTGTCTGTGACTTTATTTTTTCCATGTCAATCTGGTCTTTGATTTCTTTGCGGTTAACCCGTGGAAGAGGGGCTTTTTTTTCAGAAACTCCATCTATCTCCATTTCATCCAATGCCTTTAAACTCTCTTTAATCTTTTTTTGGGAATCTTCCAGGGATTTGATCTGTTCAGCTCCTGAATCTGCACCATCCATTGTTGCTTTTGCTTCTTCAATCTGCGTGTCAATGGTTTTTACCTGCTCTTTTAGTTGCTCTTTTGCTTTATCAATCTCCTTTTTTGCAATATCCTTGGCCTCTTTTTCTTTTTTACCGGCAAATTCATCAACAGCATCCATAATTTCATCAATCTTATCAAATGAGAATTCTTTCATATCTAGTTTTTTGGGATCTCCTGCCGTAATACCCGGTAATATCGACTCTAGTTTGTTGTTGAATTTTTCCAGATCAAGGTCAGGTTCTGCATCTTGCTTTTGCTGCATCATTTTTCTGATATCAAGTCCACCTTTTTTGCCAGGCATATCCGCTTTGGCTTCATCGGAGATATGTTCCAAGGCTTCATCGGGAAAATCAATATTCTCAGTGTTCTTTTCAGCCTGTACAATTGCTTCTTCCATTTTTTCATCAGCCATCTGCTGTATGGCTTCCGCTTTTGCATCAATGTTTTTTCCAAATTCACTCTCTTCATCACCACTTAAAGCAGTACCCATTAAAAGTTCCATGGCGCATTTATGGTTTTCAGGTATCAAATCCTGGGTGTTAAGATTTGTCAGCAGCTCATCATTGCTGTTTTTTCGTTTTTCAAAAGCGGCTTTATAATATTCAATGGGGCGGGGTTGCTGTGATTTGTCTTCGTAAGCACAAAGAACATCGCTTATGGTTTCTGCCTCATCATCTTCTACCTCGGTCACACCACGAAAAATAAGAATCACAAGGAGTTTTTCCGGGAAAAACCAGATCGTATCAAGGTTTAAGGGAAGTTCTCCAAATACTTCTTTTCCCTCTTTATTCCGGTTAATAAAACACCTGGCATACAGTCCTGGCAACTTACCTTCTATTGAAGGCCTTTCAGGGTGCATATTGTACAGGCCAAAGCTTTCATCGCCTTTATAGTAATTTTTTATCCATTGGTTGGAAGGTGCACACAAGAAGTATTTCCAGTTATGATCGTCAGGATATCCAGGGAAGAACTTCATCTTATAATCTGAATCATAGGTGCCCTGATATTGCATTCGCTGAGGCAGCATGGGATATAGCGGGCCAAATCCAGCAGGTTCTGGTTTGTCACGCTTTGATGCTACAAGATGTTTCGGGTCTTCAATGCAGGGCAGCAGTCCATCGTCAAATCCCATCCCGTCCGGGTTTTTCTCATAGCCATCTCCACCAAAGGCCTTTGAATATTCAATGGGCATTGAGGTTATCTTTCCAGGTTGTGATGGAAATCCCGCTTTCCACGTTCTATCCCCGAAGGCATACAGGCGCTTTTCATTTTTATCCAGCCGGACTTTAACCTCCCCGCCTGTAACAGGATGGTCCCCTTGAGCATAAAAGCTTGCTGAAACTATAAATTCACCATTGGGTTTTGGCATTCCCATGTCTGGTAAGAGACTCTCACCCATGCCCTCAAACACATCTTTAAGATAATAAAGATCCAGCAGTTCCTCACCCGTCTCAAGGTTTATTCCAAGTGTTGAAGATGCTGTAAAATAAAATTTTCTATTCTGTTCCAGCACTTGCTGGTTGAAACTGATTTGCATCGGTCTTATTATTTTCATAATTTTATTATATTCGCACTATGGTTTCCATTGCCAAGTTAACTTCACATTGTCTTATGGAGGCTGAATTTTTATCAATCCGGGTCATCAAAGAAGCCAGTCGTATCTCTTGTGCTTCGGCAATCGCAGACTCTTTTTTGGCTTTTACACCGGCTTCTGTTCGTGCTGTAATACCGATCCCATCAAATTTGAGACCATTATGTTTAAGTTTAAAGGTTCCTCCAATCCGGTAGTCAAGTTCCAGTCCCATTCCTGCTCCACCTTTCATAGTGAAATCAAGGCTATCAGTATAGCTAAATGAAGCAGAATAGGACCGTTTATAACTTACCGAGAGAGAGGCAGCAACTGAAACGCTTAGATCAAGTTTCGGACCAACTGATATTGCTAAGGATGCGCTTGCAGCAAAACCCATAGTAAGACTTGTTTTAGCATCAAAATTAAGGCTGGTTGTGGCAGTAGCGCCAAAATTTATACTTGCACTGGCTTTGGCAGCATAGTTGATGGAGTGGTCTGTTTTTTCCTCCCAGTTTGTTTTTTTAGTCAATTTGGATTGTTTGTCTGGAGACGATTTTGAATAACTGTCCAGCATTTGTTTGCCTGTAATGGAACTCCATTTTTTTTCCCATGTTTCCTGTAGATTGTCGCGATCTGATCCCAAGAAGATGTCATGATGTTTTACCAGTCTATGG
>JABIYQ010000648.1 GCA_018702715.1 Desulfobacula sp.
GTAAGAATCCGAAATCGTGTTTCGCTATCTCGCAGTTTTTCCTCCGCCTTTTTGCGTTTATTGATGTCACGCGAAACACCATGCATTCCGACAATTTTACCTGCTGGGTCACGTATCGCTTTTATGCTGTTTTCCATCCAGACTATGGAACTGTCTTTTCGGTAGTATTGGACCTCCATAGTTATAAATCTTTCTGAATCAAAGGAATTATTCTCATCGCGCTCAAGTTCTTCTAAGAATTTCATTTGGATCTTCTGAAGGGAATCCGGTGTGATCATTTCCTCCAGGCTCTGTTGTTTTCGCTCTTCAGGTGTAAAGCCAAGCATGTTCTCAATGGAAGGGCTAACATATGTGGTTTCAAAATTTTGATCAAGAGTCCAGACTATATCAGCAATATTTTCGGTGAGAAATCTGAACTTTTTTTCGCTTTCCAATAACGCTTTCTCTGCCTGTCTGAGCTCGTTAGTAATTATTTCCAATCCTTGAACCCTTTGTTCTAATTCTTCATAGCTTGGTTTATGGGCCATTTGGGGGGATCTCCAATTATAAATGGGACTGGTTCATAGTGTTGTGCAGTTAAGGATTCTTGGAATAATCATAATTGTCCCAATAATGAAAAATTCAAACTCTATCTATAAAAAATTTTTAAAATTACGCTACCAAAAAATACCATACTTTGCAAAAAAAAAATGGGATTCAGCCATTCATGATCATTTGGCGAAAATGCCAATATTGGCATTTTCGCCAAATACTGGTTTTTATAACAAAAATTATATTTTTAAATTAAGCAGTAAAACTATCAGCAATATTTTTTTCTCACGTAACATTCTTTCAAGACCGATTAATGCGAGGGACATCCTGCCAAGTAAGATAAAAAAAATATTTTATTCAAATTTTTCATTTTTTTCTTGACTTCCCATATTCCATATTGTCATATAAGACTAATACAATAGTAAACTATAAGAATAAAAATTCAATTTGACCAATCTTTTTAGTATGGTCAAAGAACAGGAGGTGATGGCAATGATCGATTTTATGCTGGACCCGAAAAGCGGTATCCCCTTTTACCGTCAAATTATTGACCAGATTCGATTTGGTGTTGCAACCGGGACGCTGAAAATCGGCGAACAGCTTCCAACAGTCAGGGCACTGGCAGTCCTTCTTAAAGTCAACCTGAACACAGTGAGCAAAGCTTACCGGGAACTCGAAATTCAGAATCTTCTTGAAACACAGCAGGGAACCGGCACATTTATCGGTAACCTTGAAATCCAGATCCCAGAAGAGGAACGGGAAAAAAAACTCACCAGTATCTGCACTGAATTTTTCAACATTGCATCTAGCTACGGCTTTTCCACAGAGGAAATTATCCAAGAACTTAAGACCAAAAAGGAGGTAATAAATGAAAACTGACTGGAATGACGACCAGTGGGAAAAAGTGAAATGGTTTAATCCATTTTCGATTATGGTTTTTATCATATTTGGCTCCATTTTTATAGCTATTGGCATTCTGGGGTACATTGACTATATCTGGGTCATAGCCGGCGGAATAATCTCTCTTTTTCTTGCATCTTGCATCCAGGTTGCAGATCAGTGGGAAAAGGCAGTTCTTTTGAGACTTGGGAAATTTATAGGACTAAGAGGGCCCGGATTATTTTTTATCATTCCCATCATTGATCGGGTCGACTCTTTTATTGACCAGCGGGTGAGAGTAACTGATTTTTCTGCTGAACAAACATTGACCAAGGACACAGTGCCGGTAAATGTGGATGCAGTGGTGTACTGGACGGTCTGGGATGCGGAAAAAGCAGCCCTTGAGGTCCGCAAATATATCAAAGCTGTGACCTATGTCGCAATGACCAGTTTGCGGGATATCATTGGCAAACATGAACTTGCAGATATTCTGAAAAACAGGGATAAGATCGCCAAAGAGCTGCAACAAATTATGGATGAGCATACCAATCCCTGGGGAATTTCGTGCCAGACCGTGGGCATCAAGGATATTGTTATCCCTACTGCCCTTTCCGACGCCATGAGCAAGCAGGCCCAGGCAGAAAGAGAACGTCAGGCCAGAATTATACTGGGAACGGCTGAAACCGAGATAGCTGAAAAATTTGCCCTTGCAGCAGAACAATACCGTGACAACCCTATTGCACTCCAGCTTCGGGGAATGAACATGCTCTTTGAGGGATTAAAGGAAAAAGGGTCATTGATCATTGTGCCAAGTTCTGCTCTTGAATCCATGAACCTTGGCACCATTGGAGGATTGGCGGCATTATCTGATCAAAATACCAAAACTGACAAAAAAGAAATGGCTTCAGAAAATTAATTAGGAGGGTATCATGGGAATAGGCGCTATAATAATGATTTTATTGATCCCGGCAATAATCGCTGTGCTGGTTACCATTTTAAGGGAAAAAAAAGTATAGAAAACGAACACTCACAACCCCTTTGAACAAAAGGGGTTGTGACTTTAAATTCATTTTGAAATTAACTATCTTTAGAGCTCTTTTTTATCGGCAAAATAAATGGAAAAATTATGTAAAGAATTCTTCCAACCCTTCCTGGGTGGGTTTCATTGATTTTGCACCCTGGCTCCAGTTTGCAGGGCAGACTTCCCCGTGTTTTTCTGTGAACTGGAGTGCATCAACCATTCTAAGGGTTTCAGATACATTCCTTCCCAGAGGTAGATCATTGACGACCTGGTGACGGACCACCTGGTCTTTATCCAAAAGGAAAAGGCCTCTGTAAGCGATGCCTGCACCTTCAACCAGGACATCATAATCTCTGGAGATGGTTTTATTTAAATCGGAGACAATGGGATATTCCACACCCTGAATTCCGCCTTTGGATTTCGGGGTATTCAGCCATGCCAGATGAGAGAAGTGTGAATCAATACTAACACCAATGACCTTGGCGTTTCGTTCGTCAAATTCTCTTAACCGTTCGCTAAAGGCATGCAATTCCGTGGGGCAGACAAATGTAAAATCCAATGGATAAAAAAACAGAACCACATATTGCCCCTTAAGTTCCGAAAGGGTGAACTTTTCGATAATCCTATCTTTTTGAACTGCAACGGCTGTAAAATCCGGTGCTTGCTTTCCAACTAAAATACCCATTTAAAATCCTCCTGATAAAAGTATGGCTAAATTTATATCATGCTTGATTACATGTGACTCATACTTTACAAAAGGTATGCCAGATAAGGAATGTTGATTATACTATTTTATAACCAACTGAATTGATAGCCATATTTTTTGATTCTGCGTTTTAATTTTGTGATATATGAAGTTTTTGCCACCAAAATTGAAACAATTGTGACTCGTGTTATGAGACAGTTTTCTAAGCCCTGGGAATCCAAATTATGGTTTCAGCGAAAGTGAGTTTTTCCGGGATAGAAAGATATTAACTTAGGATCTGCGGGAAAGGGTGATGGGATGAATAGCACCCCAAGACCCTGACATGTCAATGTAAAAAGATCTGCTATAGCTGACCCTTTCTTAAGTTTTTATAGCCTTCCAATTTTATATGCTTAAGATCACATTTTTCCTTGATGATTTTGGCTGCTGCAAGATTCAATTCCTTTTGCTCGTCATTCACTTTTACATTAAATCCGCAATTAAAGGGTCCCAACCGAATGGTATCCTCAATACCGTCATAGGTATCATATATTTTTGTGTATGGATGGGCAAACAGCCATCTAAGCTGCAAGGTGGTGACCGTATGTCCTGAAAGGCTGTCCATGAAATTTTCCAGATCTTTCAGATCCTGGTCTATAAGATTATTCCACCCGAGAATAACATTGGCATTGACTTTGAAACCTGTTTGCATACAAAATTCAAGGGTTTCAATAACTTCGCTCATTATGGTTCCTTTGTCCAAATATTTCCACATCCGGTCCGAGGGAAATTCAATACCAAAGCCTAATGTGCATTCCGGGATTTTTTTGTCAAAGTTTTTAACTGCCTGTTTTAAGGCATTTGTCTCAGCTTTGGCAGCCCGCATAAAGAACCGGTATTCGATATCATTTCCTATTGGCAGGTTTGGAAGAATGGCTTTGATGTGCTCCGGCGTAA
>JABIYQ010000249.1 GCA_018702715.1 Desulfobacula sp.
AAGTCAATAACGGCAGGGTCAGCCACAGCTTTGAGTTGAACCGGCAGCTTGGCTCCAAACTTACCTGCCATTGCGACCAGCTGTGGATTGGTCAAAACGGTTGAGGCACCACTGACCTTTGCTGTGCTGATGATCCTTGCAAACGGGTTTTTGCTGTTGGGATTGGGAAGTGGAACAGGAACTGCCCGTGCCCCGGTAAGGAGGCAGCCGTAGAATGCTTTCACAAAATCGAGTCCCGGCGGAAAAGCGAGCAGTACACTTGAGCCCGTAAACCCTTGTTCAATAAGGTCTTGGGCCACTCCAGCACTATGTTGATAGAGCTCAGAAAATGTCCACTCTTCAATTGGACCATCCAAATCACCGTTACTCATAAATCGAAAAGACAGGTCATCTGCATTTCTTGTGGCCCGGTCCTTAAGAAAATCGACTATTGTCATATTAATCAAGAGAAACACCTCCATGTTATTTTCTTCACTGAGACAAATATTAATATTACATCTTTAAAAATAATTTTCCCACTATATTTTCCAAATACAAATAATATGATACTTCGTCCAACGATTCCAAATTACCGGTTTATCTGGTTCATTTGGCTGGTTTGGAATCAGTTTTGATTCTTAAATTGTTGTTTTTGGAGCCAAAAACGTTAACCTAATGCGATTTTAAGGCCATATTTCAATATTTATAACCACTTTATCTCTGTCCGACCCGCCCCTCTTATATTAAAAAGGGTGTGCAGTATTTGGACCGACCTGCAGACAGAGTTGCCAAAACGATTGGGATGCATTAATAGTATGGGTTGACTGTTACAATTATAACAATGAACAAGACTTTACCTCATCGTTATCCAGGCAGATGATAGGTTCCTGTTCATATAGACATAGAGGATTACCATGAATAGACATCACCTAAACATTGAAAAAATTGGAGGCACTTCCATGTCACGATTTTCTGAAATCGTTGACAATATCATTCTTAAAGACAAAGAACATACATATGGCAGAATTTATGTCGTGTCAGCCTATGCAGGTATTACCAATGATTTCCTCGAACACAAGAAAACCAATCAGCCGGGTATCTATAAACTCTTTGAAGATCAGCAAAACTATCCGATTAAAATGATCCGGCTGCAGGAGTCACTCTACAAGCTCAACGAGACCTTTAGCGATATCGGGCTTAATGTTGAAGAGGCCAATGATTTTATTGGCGACAGGATTGACCAGGCCATAAACATTCTGCGCAGTATGGATAATGTTCTGTCCTCGGGCTATGTCAGCCGTAAAGAGCTGTTGCTGGCTGCCAGGGAACTTTTAGCCTCTCTCGGAGAAATGCACAGCGCCTTTAACTCTGCAAATATTCTTAAGAACAGAGGATACAACACCACTTTTGTCGATCTCAGTGGTTGGGATGACAGCCGCCAGTTAACCATTGATGAGCGCATAAAAGATAGTTTCGCCCAAATTGACCCCTTCTCCACCATCTGTTTTTCAACAGGTTACACAAAAGGGACAGAGGGTATTATGCGAGAATTTGACAGAGGATACTCTGAGGTGACATTCTCAAAAGTTGCTGTATTATTAGGCGCTGATGAGGCAATTATTCATAAGGAATACCACCTCTGCTCGGGTGATCCGCTGATCATCGGTGAAAAAAACGTCAAACCTGTCTGTAATACCAATTATGATGTGGCTGACCAACTGGCAGATGTAGGCATGGAGGCCATACATCCAAAAGCATCAAAACCTCTTGAGATTAAAAATATCCCTATCCGGGTAAAAAATGCCTTTGACCCTGATCACCCAGGAACGCTCATAACCAAGGATTTCATCTCCCCGGAGTCAAAGGTCGAAATTGTCACTGGCTCTAAGGAGGTTACCTGCATGGAAATCCATGACACCAGAATGGTGGGAGAAGTTGGATTTGATCTTCGTATCATGCAGATTTTCAACAAATACGATGTGTCCTACGTATCCAAGATGACCAATGCCAATACCATTGATTTGATTATTGAAGAGAAAGACTGTACGCCCCACTTTCTGGCTGAACTCAATGAGGCCATGGAAAAGGTCTCGACAAGCCCGGTGGCCATCGTCTGCGCTATTGGCTCAAACATTGCCCAGCCCGGAATAATGGCTAAAGCGGCCCAGGCTCTGGCGGGCAAGTCCATCAATATTCTCGCTGTTTCACAGACAAACAGGCAGACCAACATGCAGTTTATAGTTGAAAGGGACCAGTTCGCCCAGGCCCAGATGGCTCTTCATGGGGCACTGTGCACCTGATTAATATTTAAATCACTGACTTGTCCATGTGCAGTGGTTTGTTCAATGGCCCGGGGAGTGGGGTGGTAAATTCACCTTGACTGCTGCTGAAGTTTTTCTTCGCCTTGTCCGCTATAACTCCGTTATGCGGCTGTTGAAGTAAAGCTTCCGCAGTAGCATATAATTGGATAATTTTCTAGCCCGCCCACGCGTGTCCAGATGAATTTTGAAAATAACCGGTATCACCCGGTTCATGTTCGTTGTTGAAAGCTTATAATACAAAAATCAAGTCGGCTCCGATTCATATTATAAATCCAAAATCATTATCTTAGGAAAACAATCTTTTTCATATTTAGAACAGCCATCGCACCGGAATTTTTTTGGTACATCATCAAGATTAATAACTTCCGCAAACCCAAATTTTGACCAATAAGCCGGGACTTTCGCTTGAATCATTATCCTTTTGGCCCCTAAGCCCCGTATTTCTTTTTTAACCAATTGAAATAAAGACTTTCCAATTCCCTGGCTTTTATAATCGTCATCCACCGCAACAGAAAAAGTATATTCACCATCTTGAAACATGATTTCTGCTCCGCCGATTAGCTTGTTAAGTGTTTCTACCGAATATCCCTTGAAAATCTCAACACCATTTTTAGTGTTCTCTAATCCCTGAGCTTCAAAAATTTTTTCAATTTCAGTATATTCATCTGGTTCAGCCTTTCTTATTTTAAACATATCATTCATTTTTTTACCCTGCTTTATATTTGGTAAACAACCTGTGGCTTGCCAAGATGTCATCGTGCCACAATATCAACGCAATGCAAGCTTTCCAAAATTTAGTATTAATACCAAAATAACCTTACCCCACACTTACAAAAATGAACGTTTCCAAATAACCGGCTCACCCGGTGGGTTTCGTTTGTTATACTCAAAGTTAAATTACGGCAGAGATAAATTAGCGAGCCATTTGTGAGCAGTTCTTATTTCGGCACCATTTGGAAAAGTTTTTTCTTTTCCCAATTCTTTTGTAACCTGAATCATTTTTATCTGCGGGAAAAATTTTTTAAAAATTTCGAAATTAGAACTTAGTGTTCCTTCTTTCCATTTCACTTCCACCATAAGTGAAGGATTGTCATTTCTTGTAGTGCAAAAATCTATCTCTTTCCCATCTTTATTTCTTAGATAGTAAACTTTTTTTTCTTCCCCAAAACAATCTTCTCGAAAATGAATTTCTTTTTGTATGGCGCAGGCAACAGTATTCTCTAACTTTATGCCTGAATCTCCTATAACCTGGCCGGTATCATAAAAATAAAACTTAGGTGTTTTTTGAATTGCCCTGGCAATATTTTTATGAAAAGGTGATACTTTAAAAATTACATACATATTTTCAAGTATTGTCAGCCACCTTTTAACAGTTTTATCCGAACATTGAAGATCCCGTGCCAAAGAACTATAAGAGACCGGACTTCCTACCCTGTTTTTTAATAACTGGATCAGTGTTTCAATTTGAATGATTTGTTGAACATTCTCAAGTTCAATAAGGTCTTGTTTTAAAATAATATCAAGATGCGATTTCTTCCAACGATTATAGAATCGATTCGTTCCGTTAAGAAACGGTTCGGGAAATCCACCAATTTCCAATAGTTTTTCCAGCTCTGTTTCAAGGTTTTCTGGATTTACAAATGTTTTAATTTCTTTTAAATCCAAAGGATGCATTCTGAATTGAAAGAATCTTCCCGCCAGGGAGTCTCCAACTTTTCGATAGGTATCCAGTTTAGCGCTTCCCGTAACAAGGAGGGAAGGTGGAATTCCTTCAGTGTCATAAACGCCTTTTAACCATGATTTCCAGTTTTTTAGCTTATGGAGCTCATCAAAAATAACAAGATCTTTTGATCGATCCCAAGATTTTTTCTGCAAACTTAACCGGTCTTCAAGATTATCAAAGTTGAAATAGTCATAATCACTTTTCAACATTTTAGACAAGGTCGTTTTCCCAGTCTGTCGTGGGCCTGTTAGAAGAACTATTTTTTTTGCTAAATCTTCTTGAATATATTTTGTTAGGTAACGCTTCATAACGTCTATTTTGGCATGAATTCCGAAATAGTCAAGACTTTTTCGGAATAAAGATCGATTAAGTCAGGATTGAATTTAAAAAATATTAGTTTCACGGACAGCATAAGCGAACGGCCAGAACGCCAGCCCTTCGGGTTCTTTCCAATCTTTCCTTTATAACGAGTCTGTAGAATAAGTACTTTTTGAAAGGTAGTGATTTCATTTTTCATGTACTTTTTCCAACATTTTTTTTTAATTTAGTTTTGGGCCGATAAATTTGATATATATGATCATATTTTGCCTATATGGCGTTCATTAA
>JABIYQ010000639.1 GCA_018702715.1 Desulfobacula sp.
AACGCGCTATGTGTTGTTAAAGAATCATAATAATTTGACTAAAAATCAAAAAGATAAACTCGAAGAGCTTAAATTGTCAAAATTAAATTTAAAATCAATCAGAGCTCTCCACATTAGGGAGAATTTTCAGGAAATATATAAAGCTTCTTCCGAGGAAGAGTTCGAGACCTTGTTGAAAAAATGGTACTTCTGGGCAACCCATAGTCGTCTTGGTCCGATTATTAAAGCCGCCAAGACTATCAAAAACCATTGGGATGGTGTTCTTGAGTGGAAAAAATCACAAATCAACAACGGTATTTTAGAGGGGCTTAATTCCATTGTCCAAGCCGCTAAAGCAAAAGCAAGGGGATTCAGAACTTTTCGAAACTTCAGAATTGTGGTCTTCTTGTTAACCGGCGATTTGAATTTTAAAGCACTAAACCCGAACGTGGCGATTAAGTAATAAAAATGACTTACACACACGAAATGGAAAAGAGCCGATTTTAATTTAATATTTTATAAAATAGTCTTTAACAATTGCCTTGTTTTTGGATTGTCAATTTTTAAATTGTCTGCTATTTTAAACATTATGCAAGACTATCTGAAAATTTAAATAAATCGATAATAAAAGTCAAACGATTTTAATTATTTAGCTTTGGTATTGGAGTATAAAAACAAATGATAAATGCCTTGACTGCTTTAGACGGAAGATATGCCCGATTAACAACACGGTTTGCTGATATTTTTTCTGAGTATGGATTAATAAAACACAGAGTTTTTGTTGAAATTGAATGGCTTAAATTTATATTGACTGATTTGAAACTTGAGTCTTTTGCAGATTTAAATATTGAAGCGCTGGACAATATTGCACAAGCATTTGATAAAGATGATGCCCTAAAGGTCAAGGAAATTGAAAAACAGACAAACCATGATGTGAAAGCCGTTGAATATTTCATAAAAAACAAACTTGATTTACTGGGGTATTCCAATATAAAAGAGTGGGTCCACTTTGCATGTACATCAGATGACATTAATAATACGTCTTATGCCCTGATGATGAAAAAAGGCAAAGAAATTATTGTTGAATTATTGAGACAGCTCATCTTAGATCTTGAGCAAAAGGCAATACAATATAAGTCCATACCAATGATGTCGCGTACCCACGGCCAACCGGCTACACCCACAACTGTGGGCAAAGAATTTATAAACTTTTCCTGGCGGCTTTTACAGGAAGCCGATATTATTGAACAAACCAGGATTCAGGCTAAAATAAATGGGGCAACGGGAAATTATAATGCCCATTATTTTGTATATCCTGAGATTGACTGGATAAAAGCCTCACAGCGATTTATAACCAACCATTTAAATCTTGAGCCCATCCTCTTTACCACCCAGGTAAATCCAAATCATTCCATTGCCTTTGTTCTGCATGCCATGATCAGGGCGGCGGCAACGATTATTGATTTTGATAGGGATTTGTGGGGGTATATCAGTCTTGGGTATTTTAAGCAGCGTATTAAAAAAGGCGAGACGGGTTCATCCACAATGCCCCATAAGGTAAATCCGATTGATTTTGAAAACAGTGAAGGAAACATGGGTATTGCCATATCAATGATGGAACATTTGAGTGTTAAATTGCAAAAATCAAGATTTCAAAGAGACTTAAGTGATAGCACTGTTTTGAGAAGTTTGGGATCTGTTTTTGGATATTTTGCCATTGGCGTTCAAAATGCTTTAAAAGGATTATCCAAAATTGATCTTAATCAAAAGGTGATACAAAAAGATCTTGATAATAACCAGGAACTTCTTGCAGAACCATTCCAGACAGCCATGAGGGTTTTTGGTGAGAATAACCCCTATGAAAGGCTTAAAGAACTTACCAGGGGACAGAAAATCGGGAAGAAAGATCTCGTAAGATTTGTTGAAAATCTTGAAAAAGTTCCTTTGGATTTTAAGGAACGCATGAAGTTATTAACTCCTGAAACTTATGTTGGGCTGGCACAAGAACTTGTGGATCTATATTTTCAACAAAATAAAAAATAGATTTATTAATGTTTTTATTAAGGTCATGGGGAAAAATTAAATGACAAAACAATTATCCAAACAAGACGGTATCTTGCTTTTAAAATTGGCCAGGGAAAATATTCTGGATAAATTTGGAAAAGAAAATAGCAAAATTGGATTTTTAAAGAGCAAAGTTTCCTCTTTGGTTTTGGAAGAAAGGCGCGGGACCTTTGTAAGCCTGCACAAAAAAGGGAATCTAAGAGGGTGTATCGGCAATATTGATCCCGGCAAAACGATTTTTAAGGGAATTATGGATAATGCAAGGAATGCTGCCTTTAATGACTCAAGGTTCAGCCCACTCTCCCACGAAGAGTTAAAGGA
>JABIYQ010000597.1 GCA_018702715.1 Desulfobacula sp.
CAGTCAACATGGGGGACATTCAGTCCGATCCGATGAAAAATCTCGTAGAATTCAGATGCACCAAGTTCATTGGCTGTTTCCCCTAGAACATAGATAAGGTCACCTGCAACCTTTGGGTCCATGGACACGCACTTTGAGACATCCTCAATGACCGAGGTTGCTGAAAATTGAACAGTTTCAAGTGCTGAGACTTTAATTCGTTCGCCAAAGGCTCCTTCAAGATGACCATCCACATACATGCTGTCTTTACCGGATAACAATGGAATTTCATATTTTTCACAGGTCTGTTTCAAGGCCCGACATGCCCTTACGAGCTGAGCTGCTTTAAATCTCCCGTCTGGATTTTTTATGGGATCAAATTGGATATTGGGCCAGCAAAAATTATCAAGCCCTCCAATATGGGCAAAATTTCCCCCAACAGACATCAATCTCCTGACTGCTTCGTCAATGGTACAGGCCATCATATGAAAGGCATCGATTTTCGAATACCAGGGTAAGAGACTTTGTGAAAAAGCAAGACCTTTTTCGGACGTGAGAACAGGCCTTGTCACACTGGCATCCGATGGGATATTGTGATTTACGCCTACCATGGGTTTTATAACAGAACCGCCCTGGACCTCATGATCATATTGGCGGATAATCCATTCTTTTGAACTGATGTTTGGTCTTTCAAGCATTTTGAGTATCAAGGTGTTGAAATCAGAAGGAGAGCTGATAACCGGTTCTGTTAGACCTCTTGTTTCAGGCGGCAGCCAGATGGCATCAAATTCCCAGGAGGGGAACCCCTTATCCAGCAAATCCATATCAACATAGGCACAGGTTTCTTCTTTATATTTGATGTGCAGTTTACCCGTATCTGTATATTCTCCGATCACGGTGCTTTCAACTTCATGTTCTGCTGAAAGTGCCATATACCTGTCAAGATGTTCAGGCTTAACTGCAATGGTCATCCTTTCCTGGGATTCTGAAATCCAGATTTCCCACATATCAAGTCCTTCATATTTTAAGGGCACTTTATCCAGCCACACCACACACCCGTTGGAGATCATGGCAGATTCACCAATGGATGAAGACAAACCTCCACCGCCATTATCCGTAATAAAAGGTATCAATCCTTCATCACGACAAATCAATAGAAAATCATGCATTTTTTTCTGTGTATAGGGATCACCAATCTGGACATGGCCTGCCGGTGTATTTTCCGAATAACTCTCCGAAGATGCGGTAACGCCGTGTATGCCATCTTTTCCTACCCTGCCGCCGCTCATGATAATCAGTTCACCCGGAGATGTTTTTTTCTCATGGCTTAGCTCTCCTCTGACCTTAGTTGGCATAATGCCCAGAGCTGTCACAAATACAAGGCTTTTGCCCATGTATCCCGGGTTGAACAACGTCTGGCCAAAGGTGGTGGGAACACCACTTTTATTTCCTCCGTCCTTTACACCTTCTATTACACCATCAAGAAGTCGTCTTGGGTGAAGCGGCGGTTTTAAGGGGCCATTATAATTTATATCTCCCACACAATACCCAAAACTGCCCATGAACAGTCTGGATCCAAGTCCTGTTCCCATGGGATCACGATAAACACCAACAATACCGGTTATTGCTCCACCATAGGCTTCCATATTAGAAGGTGAGTTATGAGTTTCGCCTGTAACCACATAATTATTTTCATCGTCAAACCTGCCAACACCTGCATTGTCCCACAATACTGAGACCACCCAGTCTTTTTTGTCTTTGAGCTTTAAAGTTGGTTCCTGAATATAAGTTTTAAAAAGGCTATTTTCAATGCACTCCTCATTATTGGAAATATCCTTGTACCTGAAGATTCCCTGAAAGGTATTATGGTTGCAATGATCGCTTCTGGCCTGGGAAATATATTCCAATTCCACATCTGTTGGTTCTGAAAGGTTCACCTCTTTTCTGGATTCCATTACTTTTGAATCCAGAAAATATTCTCGGATCACCGGGATATCTCTTGGATTCAGCGCCAGGTTTCTCTCATCTGAAATTTTTGCAAGCTTTTCGTCCGACTCAATACTGAGAACCTCAAAACAGGGCTTATGATCAAGGATAACCTTGGCAGGTTTTACATTGGCCCCAATATCCTTATCCCATTCTTTAATGGAAAAAACTTTAAACTGCTGAATGATGGTGTTTGATAAAAGTTCAGATGCAAGTTTTTCCACATCTTCAAAGACAAGCCCACTACCTTTCAAGCAATACCGTTTTGATGTATATATTCCCTCATCAGGCCCAAAACTTTTCCCCAAATGGTCCTGAACAGCTTCCATTGCAGTTGCACCGGGATTATCTTTTACCCCGGGTCTGAATCCGACCCAGATACACCAGTGGAATCCAATATCCAAGGGATTTAAACTTGAAACCTGTGTCACAGGATTGGTAAGAATCTCATCTTTTATCTTTTCAAGTTGATGAAGATCCAAATCCGATTCAATTGTCACGATATTAATGCATCGTGCTTCTTGAATGTTAATTCCAAAATAAGAATCCGCCTTTTTTATCAGAGAAGATGCTTCTGCATCCCTCAGCTCTTTTTTAAGAGCAATCTCAATACAGGAAATCATATTATCCACCATTGATCATTCTTACAATGTCATTATAAAAAACAAAAACCATTAAAGCTACCAGGACTGCTGCGCCAAATTGAGTCAATTTTTCACGCAATTTGTCACTGACCGATTTTCCTGTAACAGCTTCAATCCCAAAAAATAGCAGATGACCGCCATCTAACACTGGAATGGGAAAAAGATTGATGATCCCGAGATTTACTGAAAGCAGTGCAATAAACCAGGCAAAATTCATAACGCCTGCTTTTGCCTGTTCACCGGCCATCTGGGCAATCATCAAAGGACCGCCAAGATTATCGGCAGATACGCTTCCACTGATCATTTTTCCAACGGAAAGAAGCGTTAGCTTTATCAGGCCATAAGTGTCCTTAAAAGAACGCCCCATTGCGGCAAAAGGGTTAAGCCTTTTATGAAAAGACTTACCCGCACCAACGATACCAATTACATATTTTTGTATTTCTTCGCCAAAGACATTTTTAGAGGGTCTTAGGACAGGAACAAGCATTAAGCGTTTTAATCGGCCATCACGCTCTACAACAATCTGTAATTGTTCCCCTTTGCTTGCACCAATAATCCGGGAAATATCTTCAAAAGATTCAATCTTGCTTTCATTGATCTCTTTAATCACATCCTGAGCCTTGATTCCGGCTGCTATTGCAGGGGAATCTTCCAATACCTCACCGATAATCGGTTTTGCAAGATACACTCCTGAAAACTGGTAAAGAACATAAAAAATGAAAATGGCCAGGAAAAAATTAAAAAAAGGACCTGCAGCAACAATAATAAATTTTTTTAATAACGACTTGTGGGTAAATGAAGAGTCAACATCCTCAGGGTTAATGTCACCCCCAGGTTCCTCTCCCACCATTTTCACATATCCGCCAAGCGGTATGGCGGCCAGACAATACTGGGTTCGCCCAACTCTTTTTTTTAAAATTTTCGGTCCAAAACCCAGTGAAAATACCTCAACCCCTACCCCACAGAGTCTTGCCGCAATAAAATGTCCAAATTCATGGATAAAAACAAGAATGCCGATAACAATAATAAATGCTATAGCAGAGTGACCCATACGACCTCACTTTTATATCAAAGATTGTGCTTTTTCACGTGCCCAACAATCCGCTTCAATAATACCTGAAAGATCGGGATTGTCAATCCGTGTATGATGTTCCATTATGCTTGCAATAAGTCTGAAAATATCTAAAAAATCAATGCGCTTTTCAAGAAAGGCACAAACCGCCATTTCATTTGCAGCATTCATGACAGCTGGAAGAGTTCCTTTTTGCTTACAGGCCTCAAGTGCATATGAAATAGAGGGAAACTTTTGAATATCCGGTTTTTCAAATGTCAGAGAACCTATGTTTGTAAAATCAGGAAAATCCATCTGTAAATCAAGACGTTCAGGTTCTGACATGGCATAGGCAATAGCCCCCTTCATATCAGGCGCTCCCATTTGTGCCATGATGCTTCCATCTTTATACCCCACCATGGAATGAACAATACTCTGGGGATGGACAAGCACCTGAATTTTTTCAGGACTAACCCCAAATAGATGAACTGCTTCAATAATCTCAAGACCTTTATTCATCAATGTGGATGAATCAATTGTAATTTTATGCCCCATGTTCCAGGTGGGATGATTAAGGGCGTCTTTTAATGAAATATCCTTGAATGCATCAAAGGGCATTTCTCGAAAAGGTCCTCCGGAAGCTGTCAGAAATATTGTTTTCAAGTCTTTATTCTGGTTTCCCAAAAGGCATTGAAAAATAGCACTGTGTTCACTGTCCACAGGCAAAATTGAAACACCATTTTCCAGGGCTTTGGCCATAACTATCTCGCCTGCCATGACCAGGGTTTCCTTATTGGCAAGGGCAATCTGTTTTTTTGATTCAATGGCACAAAGGGCTGGTTTAAGACCCACCGAGCCCACCATGGCCAAAAGAACCATATCTGAATCCCCATAGGAGGCAGCTTCGCAAAATCCAGCTTCACCAAACAGTATTTGAGGTCTGTATGTCCCTTTTAATATCCTGGAAAGTTCCAAAGCTTTTGTTTCATCCAACACAGAAACCAGTTCAGGCTTAAATTCTTCAATCTGCCCGGCAAGACAGTCTATATTATTTGCTGCCGTCAATGCCTTTACCTGGAATCGATCCGGATGCATCTTGACAATTTGTAAAGCACTGTTACCGATTGAGCCTGTTGAACCTAATATTGACAGCCGTTTCATAAAACAAATACCAGATAGACATACAAAACAGGAATGGCTAAAAGCAACCCGTCTATTCTATCGAGCATTCCGCCGTGCCCGGGAAGAATCCGGCCGGAATCTTTAATGCTTGATGCCCGTTTCATGGCAGATTCAAACAAATCACCAATTTGCCCGGCAATGGAAAGCATGAAAGACGCTGGTATGGTAAGAAAGGATAAGGACAAGTCACTAAAAAAAACCTGACAAAAAATAAATCCGGCAACCATTGAGGCTGTCATACCACCAAGGGATCCTTCAATAGTTTTATTGGGACTGATGTTGGGAGCAAGCGCATTTTTCCCCAAAAAGGTCCCACTGTAAAATGCGCCGGTATCATTGGCAAAAATAACAATTAACAGCCAAATAATCCAAAGAGTTCCCCCGTCCAGTTCTTTAATAAAAATCAGAAGAGATAAGGAAACCGGGATATAAACAATGCCCAGTACCTGCTTGGAAATGATATCGAATATGTTATGATTACCGGCAAACCGGGACAATACAAAAATTGATAAGGCCATAAGATTCATGGCAAGGATTAAAAACAAAATCTCCAACGACCCCAGACAGGCACTGATACTAAGTGCCATCGAAACAGTGTAGGAGATAATCTTTATCGTATTGGAAAGATAATCTTCATCATTTTTAAAAATGATTCTCAAGTATTCACGAATGGAAAGTATGCCGACAACTGAGATCAGTACGGCAAACAATAATGTGCTGCCCTTAATGAGTATCCATAAAATTATGGGGGCAAGTACGAATGCGGTTATCCATCGTTTGATGTGCTGCATGATACCTTACCGAACCTTCGGTCCCTCTTCTGATAATTTTTTAAAATTTCAATAAATTCATCTTTAGAAAAATCCGGCCACAAGGTTTCACTAATATAGATTTCAGAATATGCAGCCTGCCACATCAGAAAATTACTCAACCTATTCTCCCCGCTTGTTCGGATGATCAAGTCAGGGTCAGGCATTGTTTTTGTGTAAAGGTGATTTGAAATTAGATCCTGGGTAATATCATTTGGATCCATTTCTTTTGATTTTATTTTTTTGGCAATCAGTTTAACAGCATTTGTGATCTCTTCTCTTGAACCATAGCTCAATGCAAGATTTAAAACCATTTTATCATTGTTTTTTGTCAAGTCCAGCGTGATGTCAATTTCTTTTTGAACATCTTTGGGAAGTCTGTGTTTTTGACCGATGATGTTGACCCGGATATCGTTCTTTGAAAAAACTTCTCTTTCTGACACAATGAATTTTTTCAAAAGCATCATTAATGCTTTGACTTCTATTTTAGGCCTTGCCCAATTTTCCGTGGAGAATGCGTATAAGGTGAGCATTCCTATCCCCAGTTCTCTTGCAACAGTCACGATGGAACGAACGGTTTGTGTGCCCTTTTCATGCCCTTTTACACGATTCAGTAATCTTTTTTTAGCCCATCTGCCGTTGCCATCCATGATGATGCCCAAATGAAATGGAAGTGTCTGGAGATTAAGGGTCACATTTTGTGATGCGTTAGACTTCAAGAATTTCCTTTTCTTTTTTAGCAAAGATTTCGTCTAACCGCTTAATATTTTCATCAGTGGCTTCCTGAACCTGCTTTTGAGCCTTAAAGCTGTCATCCTCTGAAATATCCCCTTCCTTTTGAAGTTCTTTTAACATTTCGTTTGAATCTCTCCGGATATTTCGAATGGCAACTTTATAATCTTCACAGATTTTAGATACGCTTTTTGCAATCTCTTTTCTTCTCTCTTCTGTTAAAGGCGGTATCGATATTCTGATCAATTTTCCATCATTAGAGGGTGTCAAACCGAGATTTGCTTTTAAGATCGCCTTTTCCACCTGATTAATTACACTGACATCCCAAGGTTTCACCGTAATGAGTCTGCTTTCAGGGATGGATATGGTGGCCATTTGCGACAACGGTGTCTGAGTGCCATAATAATCGACATTAACTCCATCAAGTATTGCCTGGGATGCCCTGCCCGTACGCACTTTTGATAATTCTTTCTCAAAAGCTTTTTCAGATTTACCCATTCTTTCTCTGTTTTCTTGGAGCACTTCATCTATCATAACAATCCGTCCTCAATAATGGCTAGCTATTTATTATAAATCCGAGTAC
>JABIYQ010000640.1 GCA_018702715.1 Desulfobacula sp.
AAGACAATAAACTTATAAAGATAGAAGGTGACCCGGATCACCCGTGGAACCAGGGTCGTCTTTGTGCAAGAGCCCTTGCAATGACCCAGTATATTGATCACCATGACAGATTAAAATCCCCCCTTAAACGAGTTGGGAAACGGGGAGAGGATCAATTTGAGGAAATATCATGGGATGAGGCCTTTGATATTATCGAAGAAAAAATGAAAACCATTAGGGATGATTTCGGTCCTGAAAGCATGATTTTTTCTATGGGAACCGGTCGGGATATCGGACCGTGGATTTGCATGCTGGCCTACGCATATGGCAGCCCCAATGTTATGTTTGCTTTGAGCGGAAATGCATGTTACAGCCCCAGGATTGCTGCCCTTGATACTGTTCAGGGAGACTATAGTGTGTTTGATGCAGCCCAGTGGCTGCCGGGACGGTATGATAACCCGGAATACAAGGTTCCCGAATGTATGATCATCTGGGGATATAATATCTCGGCCACCTGTCCGGACAACCTGTTTGGCCACTGGATCATCGATCTGATGAAAAAAGGGACCAAAATCATCACAATAGATCCAAGGCTTTCCTTTTTTGCATCCCGCTCAAAACACTGGCTCCAGATCAGACCCGGAACAGATGCCGCCCTTGCACTTGGTTTTTTACATGTCATAATTAAAGAACAGCTTTATGACCAAAATTTTCTTGAAACCTTTACAGATGCTCCAAGACTGGTCAGAAACGACACTGGAAAATTATTAAGGGAATCTGATGTTGTAAAAAATGGATCAAGGGATAATTATGTTGTTTTTGACATACAAAAAAAGGCCATCATTATCTGGAACACTCAGAAACAAGAATATTCAATTAGCGACTCAAACCCAGCATTGACTGGTATCTTTGAAATACAACTATTAAACGGGAATACAATTGCATGTACAACTGTATGGGATAAATTCAAAAAAAGCTGTACTCCCTATACACCTGAAAAAGTTGAGGAGATCACCCTTGTTTTGGCGCAGGATATTGAAAAGGCTGCCAGATTTTATGCAAAAGCAAAACCTGCTTCCATTCACTGGGGGGTCCCCATTGATATGACCCCTGAAATCACTCCCTTGTGTCATGCTATTGCATCTTTATGGGCTTTAACAGGTAACCTTGACGTACCCGGAGGCAATGTATTTACCCGTTCGGCATTTAATGCCGTTGCCTATGCTTTGCCAGGAGCTGAAGGTGTTATTAAATTAAAAGATCAGGCCCAGGATAAACCGAGAATCGGCAAAGATGAATATGGGCCGTTTAATAAATTTATATGGCGGTGCCAGACGGACAAGGTCATTGAACAGATTTTCAGTGAAAAGCCCTACCCTGTCAAGGGATTATGGATGCAGACCTGTAACCCTTTATCAGGCATTGGCCTTGATCCGAAACTCTGGCAAAAGGCTCTGGAAAAACTGGACTTCATTGTCGGGGTTGACCTTTTCATGACGCCTTCCTTAAGATATGCCGATATTATACTGCCGGCTGCCACCTTTCTTGAAAAAGACGGGGTCAGGTCCTGGTGGGTGCCCCTGCAGACAATTAACAAGGCCGTAACCGTTGAAGGTTGCAGGCCTGATGTGGAAATTAACTTTGAGCTGTCAAAACGGTTTGACCCTGATTTTAAATGGGAAACCATTCATGATCTTTTTGATGAAATACTTGAACCTTCTGAAATGAACTTTGAAGAACTTTCTAAAAAAGGATGGGCCCTGCCCCCGGAAAACCATGCTTCAAGGCCATATTATCGTCATGAAAAAGGATTGTTAAGATCAGATGGTAAACCAGGATTTACCACACCATCTGGGAAATTTGAACTTTACGCAACCTTAAGAGAGGATTGGGGCCTTGAGGCCATGCCTTATTTTAAAGAACCACCCTTTACTCCAATCTCAAGACCGGATCTGTTTAAAGATTACCCTTTGATTCTTGGAACGGGCAGAAGGTCTCCGGCATTTTTTCACGCCGAACATCGTAACATCCCATGGTTGAGAGCCCTTGATCCTGACCCTGTAGTGGAAATCCATCCGGAAACAGCGCTAAAAAATAAAATTTCAAACGGTGAATGGGTGATCGTTGAAAACTGGATGGGAAAAGCCAGGTTCAAGGCCAAAGTAACAAAAATCGTTCCGCCCTGGATGGTTATGGCCGCCCATGGATGGTGGTTCCCGGAAGAAAAGGATGACCCTTTATTTCGCACATTTGAATCCAATATCAATATGCTGATTCCCATGAATGAACAGGGAAAAGACGGACTGGGAACACCCATGAAGCATCTTTTATGCAGAATAAAAAAAGAAGT
>JABIYQ010000225.1 GCA_018702715.1 Desulfobacula sp.
AAAAATTAATTACCAATTTTTGGAATTGAGTCGCCTGTCCGGCAAGGCGTGGAAACTAAGGCATATCAAGTATATGTCGTGTTTTTACAACGCTGCCGGACAGGATAAATCGGCTTCCAAAATGTAAAGTTATTTTTGAGTGGGCCCTTAGTATGGGAGCATTTTTAGCAAAGGCTCCCATACGTTTTATGACAAGGGGGGAAAATGACTCAAACAAATGAAAAGATTGTGGGCATTTTAGGGGGAATGGGTCCTGAAGCCACTGTTGACCTTATGCAGCGAATTATTGACCTGACACCGGCGTTGGATGATATCGATCATATCCGGTGTATTGTAGATAATAATCCAAAGGTACCCTCCCGAATCAAGGCTATTATTGAGGGAGATGGAGAAGATCCCGGACCTTGTATGGCGGATATGGGTAAGCGGCTTGAATCATGGGGAGCAGACTTTCTTGTGATTGCCTGTAATACAGCCCATTATTACTATGATGCTGTCCGGGATGCGGTAAAAATCCCCATAATTAATCTTATTGATCTTGTGTCCAATCATGTCAAGGTTAATTTTCCAGAACATGATAAGGTTGGGATACTTGCTTCACCAGCCGTTGCCATGACAGGGCTTTATACCAAAAGGTTAAAAGAGTTAGGGATTGAAGATGTGTGGCCTGATCCTGATTATCAAGAGCGTCTTTTTAATATTATCAAAGAAGTCAAAAAAGGGAACACGGGTTCCAAAGTGCGTGACGATTATGAAAAAGTATGTGAAAACCTTTTGCATAAAGGGGTTAAAATAGCAATTATTGCCTGTACCGAACTCAGTGTTTTGGATGGAGAGTTGCCAATAAATTGCCTTGATGCTGCTCAAATTCTGGCTAAAGAGATTATTCAGGTGGCAAAAAACACAAAAAAACTTACAGGATTGGCAGGCCTTTGAGGTTAAAAATTTTATTTCTAAAACCCCATAAATTATAGCTGATTGACAAATAAGCGAGTTCATAATAGTCAAATAACTGGTATTTATAAAATATTTTCTGAAATACCTTGGAAAATATTTTTTTTTACAAAAGAATCATTTTAAAATAATTTACAGGAGCTTTTTTTTGGCTGACAATAAATCTTACATGAAATCTCTAAAGGCTTATGAAAAAATAAGAGATATGATACTCATCGGTTCCAAGCTTCCCGGGAGTCGCCTTGTCCTGTCTGAACTTGAAGAGGAATTAGGTATTGGCCGGGGTCCCATCAGAGAAGCTCTCATGCGCCTTGACCGCTCCGGGCTCGTGAAAAATATTCCTTACAAAGGTGCTGTTGTAGAAAAACCTCCCACACAAAAAGAGGTCCTTCACATCTATGATCTGCGGGTGAATATAGAAGTAAAGCTCGCTGTTGAGGCCATGGGAAACCTGACTGATGCAGATATTTTAAAACTTGAAAAATTGCACGCTATAATGATGGAGTTTCCAAAAGACCACTATAATTTTGATAGACAATTTCATTATCTCATCTGTGAAGCATCAAATCTTCCCCACCTTTGCAATATTGCCCAGGCATTGCTCCTTCCTGTGGAGAGTATGCTTAATATATACCGGCGAGAGGAAGAGCATTGCATTAAATTTAACACAGAACACCGAGCAATCATTGATGCTCTAAAAAGTCAGAATTCTGCAAAAGTTAAAAAAACACTTGAGGTCAATATCAAAAGCGGGCTTGAAATTATTAAAGAAACCTATAATAAAATGTTAAGAATTCCTTTTGAGTAACTCAAAATAAAAAATCGATCAAGCAAATATAATTCCTATTGGAAAACACAACGCAGTCCCGTGGTTTCTCGGAATATTAACACACCTTTTTTTAGTTTTCTGATCTTTTAATTATACCATACATGGAGTTGCTGATATTATTTCAGTCTTATTTATTAGTTTTTGCTTTATACTCAGTGCATTTACATTTAGTTTTGCAGGATTTGGTTTTGCCCTGGTTGCTGTACCGTTGATGGCTATTGTTCTGCCTATCAAGACGGCTGTAGCTCTCCAGTTTCCGTTTGGTTTAATTCTGGTGGTATACAATGTACTTAAATATAGTAAAAATATCAATCTGGTAAAGTTGTGGCCTTTTTTTGTGGGTGCCGCTGTTGCAGCCCCCGTTGGATTTGTTGCCCTTAACTGGTTTCCTGAGGCCATCATGAAACAGGCTTTGGCCCTGCTCATTGTTTTAAGTATTCTTTCTTCCAGACTGCCATGGACTGAAAAGCGTGCACGGCATTTTGCCAAAAGCAAGCTAGCCGGGGGCCTGTTTGGACTTCTCAGCGGATGGTTTTTTGGGGCATACACCATTGGAGGCCCTCCTGCAGTCATTTATTTTAAAGCAAAAGAGGCTGACCCCATAAAAATCAAGGGTATAATTGCTATATATTTTCTGGTGACGGATATGTTTATCAGTGGTCTGCTCTGCTATTCCGGAATTCTAAACAAAGAAATTTTTTTTCAGGCTGTCGGGTATGCTCCTCCCGCCATTATCGGTTCACTTATCGGGGTATTGGCTTTTAAAAAAATAAGTGCTAAAGGCTATCTGCCGGCAGTGGATATTTTACTGTTTATTGCAGCAATTTTATTGTGTATAAGATAGTAACAGAATACAAGTTGCATGATTTTTTCAAAACCGACTTTGCCATATAATTCGAGTTGATAATTATTTGCAATTTAAAATTGCTAAGATTTTTCTTGACAGATGCTTGATATCTGATATATCAGATATCAGGCATACAATAAAAAGTTACCGCTGAATACTGCAGGTATTAAATCCCTGCACCTACAGGGAGAAGACAATTAATGATGGAGGTAGTACAATGAAAATGACCACGGAAGAAGCTTTTATAAAAGTTCTCCAGATGCATGGAATTGAACACGCGTTTGGTATCATTGGCTCGGCCATGATGCCGGTCACTGATCTTTTTCCAAAGGCAGGTATCACTTTCTGGGATTGCGGGCATGAATACAGTGCCGGCATGATGGCGGACGGCTTTACCCGTTCCTCGGGCAAGATGTCCATGATGGTAGGCCAGAACGGCCCCGGCATCACCAATTTTGTTACTCCGGTAAAAACCGCCTATTGGAACCACACCCCCCTGCTCTTAATAACAGCCCAGGCTGCAAACATGACCATGGGTCAGGGCGGTTTCCAGGAAGTTCCCCAGATGGCCCTGTTTGAGGACATGGTTGCCTATCAGGAAGAAGTTCTACATCCGTCCCGGGTGGCCGAGGTTCTCAACCGGGTGATCATGCAGGCAAAACGTGCCTCTGCCCCGGCTCAGGTCAATATTCCCCGTGACTTCTGGACCCAGGTGATCGATATTGAACTGCCCCCTATTGTAGATTTTGAGCTTCCGGCTGGTGGCGATGACGCCATTGCCCGGGCAGCAGAACTTCTGTCCAATGCCAAGTCTCCCGTCATCCTGAACGGCGGAGGCGTTGTAATCGGTGATGCCATCAAAGATTCAATGGCACTGGCTGAACGTCTGGATGCCCCGGTCTGCTGCGGTTACCAGCACAATGATGCCTTCCCGGGCAGCCATCCTTTGTTTGCAGGCCCCCTGGGCTACAACGGGTCAAAAGCCGGAATGGAGTTGATTTCCAAGGCTGACGTTGTACTCGCCCTGGGCACCCGCTTAAACCCTTTCTCCACCCTGCCGGGTTATGGCATTGACTATTG
>JABIYQ010000642.1 GCA_018702715.1 Desulfobacula sp.
AACAACCATTACAACTGCAATAAGGATGAGAAGGCTGCCTCCGACAATGGCCACGGGTGTCATTTTCATGGGTTCTCTCCCCGATTTAAAAACAGGGATCGTACAATATTATAAAACCCTGCAACGGCGGCTAAAAAAATTAACAGGCCTAAAGAAGCCCTGACAATATTGTAAATGTGAATCTGGGGGAGCACCCGGTAAATGGTTTCTCCATTCAGCCAGGCATTGCCCTGAATGAGTCCTGAAATAGTTAATACAATCGTAAACCCGGCAAGTCCGATCAATATCATCCAAAATTGGAAATCGGCCAGAAATCGGCTGAAAAGAGGTTTGCCTGTTATTCTCGGGATAGTGAAATAAAGGCCTCCCAGAGCAATCATTCCTGCAAACCCCAAAACACCAACATGGGCATGGCCAACAACCCAGTGGCTAAAGTGGGTCACCCGCTGAACATCGGGCAAAGACATCATGGAACCCCGGATACTGACGATAAAATACATGATGGTCCCGGTAAAAACAAATTTTCCTCCAATATCCTCATGGATTAACCCAAGTTTTCCTCTTGCCGTGTACCAGATATTGATGAGGAACGCCATAACCGGAATGACCATGGCAATGCTGTCAACAATGGCAACTACTTTGAGCCAGGTGGGAACGGGCACCTGCAAAAGATGATGGGTTCCAATATGGGTATATATGACAATTAAAGCCCAGAATCCTAATATGGAAAGGGTGTGACTGTATAGCGGTGTTCTACAGACCTGGGGGATGATGTAATAGGCTGTTGCCGCAGAAAGCGGGGTCAACAAAAGTCCGAACACATTATGACCGTAAAACCAAAGCAGAATCGCATCGGGGATACCGCTTAAAGCACCGGAATCAGGTTGCCAGACAACATTTCCCATACTATAGGTGCATGCAGTGAGAATAATAGCAGCAAGCACATACCATACGGACACATAAAGAATCTTTTCTTTTCTGTGTTTTACCGTCATGGCAAAATTGAAAAAAACCAGGCCAAAAACAAAAACAATAGCAACATCAATTGGCCATATCATCTCTGCGTATTCTCTTCCCTGTGTAAAGCCTGCGGCAAGGGAGATCATAAGAGCCACAAGGGCAATATTCCACAATACAACCGTCAGTATGCCCAGTTTCTCACTGTAAAGCCCGGTTCTCAACAACCTTGGGACAAAATAAAATGCACTGGCAAGAAGGCCCGGGGTAACAAATCCGAAAAGTACGAGGTTTACATGGATGGGGCGAAGTCTTGAAAATAAAAGCCAGGCAATGTTAGCGGTTAAATCAGGGGCTACAAGTTCAATGGCTGCCACAAGCCCGATAAGGGTTGCAACCATCATCCAGACGGCACTGGTCAGACAAAATCCCTTTGCTGTCAAGTAAGAGGCGTTATCGGGTGGGGTCAAATTCTCGGGCAAAACAAATACTCCTTTATTAGTTGTGACAGGAAAGCCAGCAGTCCAGGTTGGCTTTTTCTTTTTTGTGACATTGAATACAAAACCCCATTTTAAATTCATGGCGTTTTAGCCGGTCTGTCCCTTTTACATCACCATGGCAGGTTTCACATTGGACCTCTTTTTTTATGTGGCGTTCATGGTTGAACATGACATGTTCCGGCACATAAAAAACTTTTTTCCAAGGCGTGGGAGTCTTGGTATTAAAGTAATGATGCTCTTTTCTTATTTCCGGATGGTTTGGAATAATAGAATTATGACAAAAGAGACATTTTTCAACGGGGGGGATCCCCGGATGGACAGACCTGTCTACATATGAATGGCAGAACCTGCAGTCGATCTTTTTATCGCCTGCATGCAGCCTGTGGCTGAAAGCGATGGGTTGAATGGGACCTGCATCTACATTGGGCATGATATAATAAAAATAAACAAACAGGGATATTAAAATGATCAAAAAGCTTAAAATGAGCAATTGGATTTTATTTTCAACAATCTGAGCTGTAAACGACTGAAACTGATAAATAAGGACTAAGGGGTTACCTTTTGTCCCCACCAAAATCACCAGAAAGATAAGGGTTAAAAGCGTTAGCAAAGCCAGTATTATTTCCATTGAACCACCTCGCCTGAGCCCTTTTTCAGTAATTCAGGAAATTGTTTGAAATAAAATAAAATAGCAATAATCAAGAGGGATAAAAAGGTGAGACTAATAATAAGTTCACTTATAGAGATGGGGAAAATTCCCGTATTATGAACAAAGTATTCGTGATCCAGGTAGCTTGGACCTAAAAGAAGAAAATGTTCAATCCACAGACCCGCCAGAACAAAGGAGCTTACCACGATCATGCACCAGGGTGATTCTTTGATTTTCCTGCTTAAAAGGATAATGAACGGCATAATAAAACAAACAATAAATACGGTCCATGCCAGCCATTTCCATGGAGAGGTCATGGTTCGTTCAATGATATAGGCTGTTTCTTCCGGAATATTACCATACCATATGACCACGAACTGCGAATAGAAAAAATCTCCCCATACAATGCTGAACCCGAAAAACAGCGTGCTCATGTCGCGCAGCTGGGAAGAAGAAAGGTTAAACGAAAAATTTGGGTTTAAGTGAAGGATGGAAGCCAAAATGATAATGGCGCCAAATCCGGCGTAGATTGCTTTAATGAATGTGTAGGCACCAAATAGGGTGGAATACCAGTGCGGGTCCATGCTCATGACCAGATCAAACCCTGTCAGGGCAAAAACCAGGGCAAAGGCAAGCATATACCAGCCTGCAAAAATCGTCATCCTGTGTTTGATTTTTTCAGGGTCATGGGGGGTTTTTTCAAAGCGTCTAAATAAAAATTGTTTCAGCCAGGTTTCTTTTCCTGCATTCTTTAATCTGAACTTGAGCGTTTGATAAAGATAAGCAAATCCAAGACAATAGAGAATTAGAAAAGCTATAAAATCCCGGAAGAATAAAAAGGGAATATTGAGCCAGATACCTTTGCCGTGCAGGTCAACTCCTATCCATGTGAACACATGGTCCTGTCCAATAAAAAGAAGAATAAAAAGAATAAAAGAAACAGGGAAAAAGGCTGCAAATGATTCTGCTATCCCGGCAAGGTTATGGCTCCATTTGGCTTTGGTAAAATGCATAAGTGTTGAAAATAGAAGCCCTCCCGCAGACAGGGCTGTAAAAAATAGAAAATTTGTCAGATAAACAAGCCATGCTTTTTCCGGATGAGCACTTGTTGCAAAAAAAATGAAAAACAAAAT
>JABIYQ010000644.1 GCA_018702715.1 Desulfobacula sp.
GACATAGAGCCTGTCAATATGTCCCATCCAGCGATGGAAAGGTAAACTGGCCTGAACGGGTATCGGGCGGATAAAACAATCTGGATCGGAACGGGTTGGTGTAAATTGTTTAGATAAGATAATTCTTATGGCAAATATCCAGATCCTTATATTTAAACTTTACAAAGTACCACAATGTGTTACTATTTAGGTGTTGAATAAGAATTAGCGTGTTCCCAAACAACTGCAACCCGAGTAACATTTAAAAATAAGGAGAGACCTATGGCAAAAGAAAATACTAAAAAAATAATGGTGAGTGCTAAGGATCGGACCATGTGTGAAGCCACCCAGCAGATGCTTGAAAAAGCCAGGAGAGACGGGGTTATACTGGATCTTGACCGCGGGTATGAAATGAAACCCTGCCCCATTGGTGTTGAATCTGCCTGTTGTAAGCATTGTTATATGGGCCCCTGCCGGTTAAATCCGAGAGATCCATATAAAAAAGTTGGGGTCTGCGGAGCCACCATTGATACGATCATGGCAAGAAATTTTGGACGAAATGTGGCAGCAGGATCGGCCTCTCACAATGATCATGGAAGACATATGCTTGGATTATTCAAAGGTATTATTGACGGCAAGGTCAAGGATTTTAGTATTGATGATACGATCAAGCTTGAAAGAGTCGCAAAATCCCTTGGTATTGACGTTGAGGGTAAAGAGGTTCTACAGGTTGCAAAAGAACTCCATGATGAGCTTGAAAAAACATTTTCCAATGTTGAAGGTGAAATGCCCTTTACCAGACTGGCACCAGAGGCAACCCGGGAGCAGTGGAGGAAAGATGGCATAATGCCAAGGGGGGCAATGGTTGAAGTCATGGAATTGATGAGCCGGACTCATATCGGCTGTGACCAGGATTATAATAACTTGACAAAACAGATCTCCAGGACAGCCCTTGCTGATGGATGGGGCGGTTCCATGGTGGCAACCGAACTTTCTGACATCATGTTTGGAACACCTTCTCCAACTCTTGCAGATGTGAATATGGGGGTTTTAAAAGAAGACCATGTGAATATTATTGTACATGGCCATGAACCTGCCATGTTTGAAGGTATGCTGATGGCGGTAAATGATCCTTTTTTCATAAACGAAGCAAAGGCCAAGGGTGCCAAGGGAATTAATCTGGTGGGCATGTGCTGTTCAGGTGCGGAAATGATGTCCCGCCACGGGGTTCCCCATGCAGGCAGTTTCGGATCCACGGAAGCAGTTATTGTTACAGGTGCAGTTGATGCCATGGTGGTTGATATTCAGTGCATTAAACAGGGACTGGCAGCCGTGGCCAAATGTTATGACACCCATTTGATTACCACAAACTCAAGGGCTCATATTGAAGGGGCCACCCATATTGAATTTGATGAACGTGACCCCAGGAACTGCACGGATGCAGTGCTTTCAAAGGCAATTGCCAGATATGCATCAAGGAGTATGCCCATTGAGATTCCAAAACAGGTCCAGACCGGTGTTCAGGGCTTTACCCATGAGTATATTGAATATATGCTGGGCGGAACTTTCAGAGGCAGCTATTCTCCTTTGAACGAAAATATTATAAATGGACGAATCAGGGGTGTCGCCGGTGTTGTTGGATGTACAAATCCAAAGGTTAAGCAGGATTCCATACATATTGCACTGGTAAAAGAATTAATTAAAAATGATGTCCTGGTCCTTCAAACCGGATGTTCACAGATATCTCTTGCCAAGGCAGGGTTCCTTGTTCCTGAAGCGGCTCCTCTTGCCGGACCGGGTCTTTCAGAGGTATGTGAGACAGTGGGTATGCCGCCTGTTCTGGGTCTTGGCTCCTGCGTGGACAACACAAGAATTCTAATTGCTGCATCAGCCATGGTTAAAGCCGGTGGTCTTGGAAACAGCCTTGCAGACCTTCCCGTTGCAGGATGTGCGCCTGAATGGATGAGCGAAAAAGCCCTGGCCATTGGGCAGTATTTTGTGGCCTCGGGAGTATATACTGTTTTTGGCATTGGATTCCCATCCATCAAAGACACAAAATTCCACGATCTTCTGTTTGACGGTCTTGAAAAACAGGGATATGGAAAATGGGGGACGGCAACTGATCCTATTGAAATCGCTAAGATGATGATCGCCCATATTGACAAGAAGCGAAAACAGCTGGGTATTGATAAGGCAAGGAAAAGAACCCTTGTAGATATGTCGGACAGACGTGACCTGGCATCTTAATCCCATAATTAATAAACCCAATACAGCAACTAGTTCAGGACAGTTTGCCTTGGATGAGCATTTGGGGACATTTTGATACAGGCTCTGACGGGTGTAAGGTTAAGCGGCGGAAAGGCAAACTGGTCTGAACGGGTAAAAATTTTACCCTTTGGGAAAGTCTTGAAGCGTTTCTCTAAAAACTTAAAGTCTCATTCATTTTTGGGATTATAACGCTTGTACCCCTATGCTCATTATTTATTTTATCTACAAATGGCTTGATATCAACTAATTTTGATATTGGAGGGAAAAAATTGTCATGGTGATGGGGAATAACAATTTTGGGTTTTAGAACCTTTACATAGTTCAGGCCTATCCGGCAGATATCCGAGTGCCCCTGCATCGGCAAAAGCAAAATATCAATAGGCGTGTCTCCGATCTTTTTAAGTTCATTTAAAGATGACCCTGCACTGCCGAAAAACTGTATAACCTTATCTTCAATATAAAAGCGCCAGCTTAGAACCTTTCCGCAGGGATACTTTTGAAGAAGTGGAAGATACTTAAAAAACTGAAAATTTATTTTTAAAAGGGTTGAGAAGAGAAGTTTTTTATCAAATTTAATATGGTCACTGAAAAAAGCCTGGGCTGAATATTCTTTAAATTTGAAAGTTTTTTTATCAATGATTGTTGATATGATTTGTGGTTCTTTTACCTGATGATTTTTAAAAAAATCGGCTGCAATATCTGAACAATAAATATTCGCATTTGTCTGCTTCGATATTTGAGGAACATCCAGAATATGATCGAAATGACCGTGGGAGATAAAAATCTGGGATGCTTTCTTAATATCGCAAGGCTTTAAATCCTGCTTTGGAAAGGCTTTTTGGTTTCTGGAAAAATATGGATCAGTGAGAAACACCTGATCATTTGTTTTAATTTCAAACCCTGCTGTTCCAAGCCATTTGATTTCCATGCCATTTAAGTTCCATTGATTATTTTTCTATAATTTTTACATTAAATGTACTCATACAATCAATAATATCTTCTGTTTTCCCTTCATCTGCAGACCAGTATACTTTTTGAGTATCTTCCATTTTCATCAGACATTCAGGGAAAAAATCATAGTGATCATCGCAAATTTTTAATACATTCAATTTATCATCGGGAAACTTTGAATCAGGCACATGCTCAGTTACTTCCCATTCATCGGGAATAATAAATTCGGCTTTAATGTTTACTTCAATGGTTTTCATTTTTAAATCCTCAAAAAATATATAAATAACTAAGGTATCAAATTTTTGATTTACCTTCCCTATTCATATCAATGGGATTATATTCTTTCAAGAAAAATTCCTATCATATGCTTTTCAAAATGGCTTTGTAGGAGTTTGAAAAATCCTTTTCCGGCAAAATTATGTAAAATTTTATTAAATTTTCGATTTAATTGCCTAAAAGTATTGATTTATATGCAATAACTATCTATAAAATAAAGATCATCTTTAGTTTAAAAGGATTTTTAATTTTTTTAACACCTTATTATAGTTTTTGATCATGACAGAAAAGTATATTTTTAAAAAAATAAAACAGTCAAATATGTTTCCTCAGCTTCCTCAGGTTATGCTGAGACTCATTAAGGCCTGTAACGACGAAAACGCTAGCAATGAGGCGCTGACAGAGATTATTTCTGCAGACCCATCTTTAACTTCCCGGCTTATGCAGATTCTCGGTTCGGCTTACATTAATCTGCCCAAAGATATGAACAGCATAAAGACTGCCGTTGATTACCTTGGAAAAGATACCATCCAAAATATTGCCATCAGCACTTCGGCAATACGATTTTTCAATTTTTCAAAGGCCGCTCCTGAGTCAGTTATCGGAAAAATCTGGTATCATTCTTATAAATGCGGTGTAATTGCAAGAAAAATTGCTGAAGAAAGCAATTTCCCCAATCCAGATGAATTTTTTCTGGCAGGCCTGATGCACGATATAGGTCGCCTGGTACTTTTGCAGAATTTTCCTGAAGATTACAAAGCAATTTTACAAACTTCTTCCAATGAGGAACAGACCATTTCTGCTGAAATGGAAATGTTTGGTGCAGATACACCACAGATAAGTGCATGGCTTTTCAGTCAATGGAATTTGAACCCTCTGATTTCAGATGCTGTATTTTTTATCAATGAAAGTATTCAACAGATTGAAGGCGCCCTTGCCCATGTAAAAGTGGTGTTTATTGCAAATTTTCTGGCCAGACATGATGCACTGGAAAAAATTTCAGATATTATTTGCCTAACCGATATCTCCACGGTAAGACTGGAGAAGATTGCCCTTGCAGCAGAAAAAGAAGTCCTGGAGATGGCCTCAAGCCTGGACATTAAGTTGGGTGAAGCACAGGATACCTTTTATGAAGATGCGTTAACATCAGAAATAAAAAACCTGTCTTTATTTTACGGTACTCTACAGAACCTTATGCACGCAAGGGATATAGAGACTGTTCTTGATATCGTACACAATGGCTTTAAAATTGTCTTTAATATTCCCAGGGTTTTTTATTTTCTTCTTGACGAGAAAAAAAATATTTTAACGGGATTTTGCAGCAGTAATGATACGTCTC
>JABIYQ010000645.1 GCA_018702715.1 Desulfobacula sp.
GCAACCGAAATCCATGAAATTATTATGAATCTGTGTACCAATGCCTATCATGCAATGGAAGGCAAAGGCGGTATTCTAAAAGTGGCTCTAAATAAAAACCAGCCCGGTCCGGATATTATAGTGCCTACAGAAAATTACTGCTGCTTGAGTATTAGTGATACAGGCGCTGGTATTTCTTCAGAGATAATTGATAATATTTTTGATCCGTATTTCACAACTAAAGAACAGGGGAAAGGCTCTGGTCTTGGCCTGTCAGTGATTCATGGTATTGTAAAAAGTTACAAAGGCGCAATTGAGGTTCAAAGTAAGCCTGGCCAAGGAACGGTGTTCAATGTTTTTCTTCCACTAACCGAAAAAAGAGATACTCAGCTATTTGAAATAAAGGACACAGCCAGCAAATTGGGTAATGAACATATTTTATTTGTAGATGATGAGGATGCAATCGTCAAATTGGGCGTTCGCATGCTACAGCGATTAGGCTATACCGTCACTGGTAGAACAAGCAGTACAGAAGCATTGGAGGTGTTCGAATCTAATCCTGATAAATTTGATCTTATCATTACAGATATGACCATGCCAATGTTGCTCGGCACTGAGCTTGCACAAAAAGTATTGGAAATTCGACAAGATATACCCATCCTGATTTGTACGGGTTTTAGTGAACAAGTCGATAATAAAATAGCAGAATCATATGGAATAAAAGGCTATATTAACAAACCCATTTTAATGGACGAATTGTCCTCAACGGTCAGAGATCTTCTTGATACTGTGAAAAAAGGAAGACTATAATAGAAGCTCATATTTTTTATTTTCTTGCAGGATACAGCAGATCGCTTCCTTTTAATGGGGTTTTTGACTGCCTTCAAAAAGATGCAACCCGCTTTATTCAAAATCCATTTTCCTGTAAAGGATGATCTTTTTATATTCAACCAGGACATTAAAGACTGTTTTAAAAACATTTACATAGGGTTTCCTGAATAATACAAAAATGACCATGCTATGCCAGCTGCAGCAATTCTTTCTGCCAAATATTTACACTCTTGCCAATGGATGAAGCGTATTGTCGTTCTCGTATTTGTAAAAACCGCATTGTAAACCGGGCAAAAAAATTTAAAAGTAAAACCTTCAACCATTTCCCAAAGTTCATTACGAGGAAAACGACAGCAGTGGCGGTTTCGGATGTTTTAGCCAGCTTGCACATTATCCTTGATAAACTAAACCGGCGTTTAGCCTGTCTGAACTTTCCTTCAATCGGTATACGATCAATTTCATCCTGCCGAGCCACTTTTCGGTAAGCAGCCCTTTTTGACAAATCTTTAGGCGGCCTTCCAAGGGGAGGCCCTGATAGGCGTATAACATGCTCCTTGCAAAACTTGATGTTCTTTCGATTTCGATAAATTTGATCCGCATGAACAGAGGATGGGTAAAATCCGAACCGGCTCTTGTAAGAATGGATTTGCTCAATCAGGTCAACTGACTCATTAAAGTTATTCCAGTCCAGGCGATCTAAAAAATAATAACCGTCAACCAAACTGGCCGATAGTTTGGCACCGAACTCAGTGGATGCATTGGCTTTACCTCTTTTGATCGGTCGGACATGAGGCTGAGAAATGCTGACAATTCGATTTTCAATTTTATACTCACGATGATCATACATCCATTGTTGTTGGCGCAAGACCTCATTGATTACCAACAAATTTTTATATTGAGTTTTATCTAAAGAAAAGAGGCTATGACTGTCTTTGGAGAGTTTATCAATTGTTTTCAGATTCCTTGAAAGATATCCAAGCTGTTTGCGTATGGCTTTACGCCTTTTACCTTTTGACACCCTTTTGCTCTTTGCTATGGATAAAAAATTCTTACGTGCTTTTCTCCGATAAGTGCGAGGCTTTTTCTTCATTCCAATATGAGGTTCATGGAGGATATCGATGATCTCTTCGCTTTTTTCTCTGGCCTTGTTCAAAAGCTTAAGGTCAGTTGGAAAAGTGATATCAGCAGGAGCACAGGTCGCATCAACTAAAAGCTTTCCTTTATTTTTTGAAGATGTTTCGCCACCTGATTCAGAATCGTCATTATCATCAGTCTGCTTTTTATTTGCCGGTTTTGCTTTTCGGGAAATAGCTTCGTTAATTCCACCGACCATGTCTTTGGTTATCCGTTTCCTGAAATGGACAAACATGGTCGGGTGGAAAGGGGTTTTGTCTCTATATTCTTTAAAACCCAAAAAATATTGGAGATACGGGTTCTCGCGAATCTGTTCTACTGTTTCCTCATCGCTGGTGCCCAACCGCTCTTTTATAATGAGAGCACCAAGGGCGACGCGAACAGATTTTGCTGGAGGACCAAATCCCGACCCTTTAAGACTTTTTGAATAGGTGATTTCAAATTTTGTCCAGGGAATCAGCTCGGCCAATTTAATCCATCGATTGTCGGGGTTCAACTTACCACCAAAGGGCAAGAAGAATTCTAATTGATTTTGATCGTGTGAGTACATAATTTTATTAAAAAAGTGTAAAGGTTTTTAGGTGTTATGTTCAATTTCTCATGCAGTTTCATGTAGAAAAATATAACATAATTTACTTAAAAATTCAAGCACTTATATGATATTCAGGAAGCTCTAATTAATTTTTAAATCTGGGGATGAAAAATTTTTCTATACCAGATGTGGTATTTTGAAAATATTCAAAAAGCCCGGATTGGCGGATGAAGCGCCCGGTAATTTGTCGGATTTGACTACTGACAGATATTGCCAATTTCAGAATGATACAGCTTTCAAAATGGCTGAATTATTGAAACATGATAGTAAGTTTCCTGAAAAGAAAAAAAAGCATAGCATCCTAAATCCAGTACCTACCCAGCACATTTTATGGTCTTTCCAGAAACAAAATAGTTTAAAAATACTGATCTCCCAGGCAATAAATTGGTGGAAGCGTCAGAACCTGGTTTTAAACTTTAAGTACCTGCATCCAGTCCTCAAAAGTTACTCCTGGCATTTCAAAATTCTGTTCAGAATAAAATTCATTTAGTATTTTAACCAGCTGATCTATCGGATGACCCTCAAGGGAGGTGATTAGTTGATCCAAGGTATTATGCGGATAACAAAAAATATCTCCTGAAATGGATAACCTTTCAAACCGACCATTATTAACCACAAAATCGGCTCGAATCAGACCACCGACGGTTTTGTGCATCCGGTGTATAACCTCAAGGCCCGATCGCACTTTTACCAAACGTCCGGATACTTTTTTCCCTTTCATGTAAAGCCATTTGTCCGCCATCATCTGGGAATCCAGTTCCTGCATCTTCTGATTCAGGGGCTCATCTATAACTGAAGGAACAAATGGACCGATCAATTTCTCAAATTCTTCTGCCATTCGCCTGTTCAAACCTGCTTCATCATCCAATGTAAGTTCTCTTGCCGCAGCTTCCCTTTTAAGGGTACTTAAATTTTCCTCAATGGTCTTTTTGACTTTATCTCGGAATTTTTCATCTGGTATTTTTAAGACCCGGGACATGGTTTCATAATCAAAATCGAGAATCAGGTTGCCAACAAAAACGATGCACTCTCCAATCTCTCCAGCACCTGTACCTGAAATTTTTCGCATCTCCACCACAAGATCATTGACCGGTTTGTACTGTGCCGGGATGCCTATTTGGTTATGAACATTAATAGCAGGCTGCAAAAACTTTTTATAAAACGTTTCAATACGCCTTGGAACCAAAGAGTTGTCTTTTTTCAGTATGAGCTGAAAAAAGAGTTGGTTGCCGTCCAGGAAAACAGCCCCGCCGCCGACCTCCCGTCTGAAAATGGGGATATTGTTTTCTTTGCAAAATTCAAGATCCACTTCCTGTTCCAAATCCTGATGAAATCCTATGCAGACATAGGGTGAAGAAGGTGATACCAGACACAACGCCTCTTTTTCCATGAGCGCGAGTGCATGATAAATTAATTGCGTTTCTTTCCAAGGAATTTTCCCCAATTGGTACAAATTCATTTTCATTTCCAATCATTTCATCATTTAAAATTGTTAGTTGTTTTTAAAGATATTGAAACAGAATCAGTCCTTCTTTACGGAACGATGAATCAGTTCAACGATATCCAGCACCTCTATCTTGATTTTGTTTCGTCGTGCGTAAGACAATATGGTACGAAGGCATTGCTGACAGGCAGTAACCACTGCATCTGCCCCTGTGGCTAACACTTCATTGATTTTTGTCTCAGCGATTTGTCTGGACAGGTGGGTGTCGATCATCTCCAGATTACCACCCCCGCCACAGCACAGGCATTTATCTCTGTTATGTTCCATTTCGATCAAACTGACGCCTGGAATGGCGTTGATGACCTCTCTTGGGGCATCGTATTCCATGCTTCCCCGGCCCAGATCACACGGGTCGTGATAAGTGATTTTCAGATCAAGCCTTGATAACTCAAGTTGTCCTGTATCAATCAGACTGTTTAAAAACTGGGACACATGATAGATCTCAAATTCTTCAGGGTAATACTCCTTCCACATCTGATAGCAGGACGGGCAGGCAAACACCACTTTTTGAGCACCTTTTCGTCTCACGGCCTCTATATTGTGTTGGACAGGATCTTTAATGTGATTCCGCAATCCAGCCGCCAATAATGGAAAACCGCAGCACCACTCCTCTTCACCCAGAAGTGTAAAATCGATTTTGGCAGTTTCAAATAGTTGGGTAAGTGCAATTGGAATTTTTTGGACCATGGGAAAAAATGCAGCCACACATCCAGTAAAATATACAACTTCGGCAGTATCTTTTACATAATAATGGTCCGGGGGATTCTGCAGGTCGTCCACCCAGTCGACTCGCTCCTTATTATCTTCATCAAATACATTGTGACTTAGGGCAACATTTTCCCGGATCATATTTATCTTTTCAGGATATGCCCCTGAGCAAACCAAATCCTGGCGAAGAGAAAACCAGATATCCCTAAGCTTAATTCCAGACGGGCATATTTCCTGGCATCTTCCACATAAGGTGCAACGATAGACAGTCTCACCAAATTTTTTCAATTCTGTCCTTGTGGGTGGTTTTCTACGGGAAAAAAATTGGAATAGCCTGGATTGTGACCTTATCATGCCACGCAGGGTATCAAGTCTGTATACACCGGAAAGGCGGCCGTCCTGCAAGGCAGAAACTGCCGGACAAACTTCGGCGCACAACGTGCAATTTGTACACGCTTCCATTTGCAGGATTTCAGGTATGCTGTAATTTTTTAGTACCATGATTTCTTTTTTTTAACTCACGCTTAATCCTGATTATACTTTTCAATATCTTCAAGGAGCCATTTTTCAATTGCATCACGCCCATGGATCAGCTGTTGGACTTCTCCCATGTTATCTGGCTTGATCTTATAGATCCATCCCTCTCCGTAACAGTCCCTATTAATGATGGTCGGATCCATTTCGAGTTTTTCGTTTGAGGCCAATATCTCACCGTTCACTGGCGCAAATACCTTGCCTACCCATTTACCAGACTCCACTTTTGTAAATTTCTTTCCTTTTTTCAGCCTCTTACCTTCAAAAGGAAGCTGAACAAAAACAATCTCTCCGGCCATTTTTTGGGCAAAATCATCCATCCCCATTTTCAGTATATCGTCCTCAACCATGACCCAATAATGGTGTTCTTCGTAAAACAAATTCTCAGGTATGTGGTACCCTTGGATATCCATCCATCCTCTCCTTAATCAGGCTATATTATAAGAAAACTTATCATCTGCCATGCTAAAATGTGTATACATCATTCCTTGCTTAACTCTTGTATGCAAGGCGATGTCTGTTCTTTATCCCTGCGTTTACTGCCAGGCTAACCGGTGCCAGAATCATATGGATCATACGGCTGAACGGCAGATACGCTAAAAAAGCACCTACGTTGACTGCATGTAAATACCACATCAATCCATAGATATCGTTTAAGGCAGTTTCTACAAATAACCGACTGATGGTATATCCTGCAAACGCATAGGCAGATCCCTCAGGAGTACCTGTCATGGCAATGCGCATTCCTTCCAGAATAAATCCGGTCAGCATCATACTGCCTAATAAACTGTATCCCAGCCAGTCGGCTTTTGGTAACCAGTTTATTTTATGTTTAACTTTCCGCTTGTGTCTGAACCATAATATCAATGCAACTCCAGAAATGGTTATAATGCCTGACAGGTCAAATAGGCATGCGGTCAGAGGATGATTTTTGTTCAACATGACCGATGTAATATCCCAAGTAGGCAGCAAAAGCGATGAGACCAAAGCAGCCATCCCCCAGACAAACCGGAAAAGAAAGGGAAACACTACCATGGCATGAACCAACCACCGGGATTTTGAAATTTGAAACAGGCGATATTGCAATAATCCGTCCAGAGCCGTTGCTTTTAAAATATACATGATTCGGATGGAAAACAGCGTCCGAAAAACCTGAACCAGTATGTAGCACCATCTGTAACCAATATTAGTTTTGTCTTTGCCTTCAAGGGCTCCTGAAAACCAGACAGAACTGATACTTAAGATTCCTAAAATAAAAAGAGATAGTGCTGCTGTCGTGGTCGTATCCCCAACAGACAAAGTGGCTGCATGGCAGGGCATGCATATCACACTTTTTGCCGGCAGTACAATGGTTGAAGCACCCAGTAAGTTGCCACTTACATGACACCGTCCACAGCGGTTTTTGTCATCTGTAATTTTCATATTGTGAACAGGGCTGGGACTGCCAGATTGCCAATCTTTTTGCCAGTTAATCATGCCGCTTAATGGATCTTTAACAGGTATGATTTGACTGAGATGACATGCTTGGCAGGAGATTTTAAAATGGGCATCATGGGCCACTTTTCCATCGTGAGGTGGATGGCACTGGCTGCAGCTGCTAATTTGCTGTGCGCCATGTCCAAATTTCAAAGCATTGGGGTGGCAGACAGTGCAAGCGATATCCGAATGGGTTGTTTTGTGAAAAGCCAACTGATCCATCAGGGGAATTTTAAAAGAGGCTTTCCATTCATTTTTGCTGCCATGGCAGTGAAAGCAAAAATTACTTATTTTTTCATTTGCTTTGGTACCTTCCGGAGGAACCAACCCATGACAATCCATACATGATTTGTCTTCTTCAGTGCATTCCGGCAAAACAGTCTCTACATCATGGCAAAATCGGCACTTTATTTCCACCGGCTGATCAAGATTAATCGAATCTGGTGTCTGGGAATAGGGTGGCTGATAATGGGGATCGTGACACTTTATGCAATTATTTAACGTTAAAGGATCATCAATTTTTTCGCCACCGTGAATACCTTGATCCGCTTCTTCCAGTATCTCTATGTGGCAATCAGTACACTGCTCTTTGAAAAAAAAATCCTTGAGCGTTTTATTCACATTTTCAGGATTGGGATGAATCTGTTCATTCGGATAATTGGTATGGCATTCCAGGCAGGACAGTTGTCCATGAACCGAAACATGGAATCGCTCCCTGTTAATTAACCAGGAACTCTCAGCCCATTTTGGCCCTAACAATAGAATTAAAGGCAATAATAGAACAGACAGGACACATCTTATTTTTAAGCCAGGCAATCTATTTTCCGAGGTAGGCCTGCTTGACAATATCACTTTCCTTAAATGCCTTAACATCACCCTCAAAAACCACCTTTCCGACCTGAAGTGCATAGCCCCTGTCTGCCACACCAAGCGCCAATGGCATGTTCTGCTCAATCAGGAGTACACTGACGCCTTTTTTATTGATATTCTTAATCACCGGAACCAGTTCAGATACAAGGATCGGGGCAAGCCCTAAGGAGGGCTCATCCATCATCAGTAGCTTGGGATTTGCCATGAGTCCGCGACCAATGGCCAGCATCTGCTGCTCTCCGCCGCTAAGGGTACCGGCATTTTGATTTCGCCGTTCCCAAAGTCTTGGAAAATACTCAAAAACTTCTTCAAGATCCCTTTTAATGTCCTGTTTGTTAGTCCTAAGGCTGGCCCCAAGCGTAAGATTTCTCATTACGGGAAGAAAGGGAAACAGCTTTCGACCTTCCGGGATATGTACTATACCTAATTCAACAATTTCATAGATTTCTTTACCGTCAATTCTATGGCCGTTAAGCTGGATGCTTCCTGAAACCAGTGGTGTCAGTCCTGACAATGCTCTTAATATTGTTGATTTTCCAGCCCCATTGGCACCGATAATCGTAACTACCTCTCCCTGGGATACCTTGATGGAAACCTTGTTTACTGCCAGGGCTTTCCCATATTTGACGGTGATGTTATCCACTTCAAGTATCAATGATCTGAGCTCCAAAATATGCTTCAATTACTTCGTTGTTTTTCCTGAGTTCCTCAATGGTGCCGGTGGCAATTCTGTGCCCAAAGCTGATGACATATATTCGGTCCACGATATCCATAATCTGCATATTATGTTCCACCAGTAAAATGGTGACGCCACTCTCCCGTATTTTTTGAATTATTTCCATGGTGAACTCAATCTCACCGACACTCATCCCGCCAAGCGGTTCATCCAGCAGCAGTAATGTGGGGCGGGTCGCAAGTGCCCGGGCAATGCCCAGCATTTTCTGATACCCCTGGGGAAGATTTTTGGCCAGCTCATCCTGGTGCGTTGTTAACCCTAAAAGATCCAGGATCTCTTTTGCTTTTTTATTAATGTAATCCTCATTACGCTGATAGCCGGGCAGATTCAAAAAGGCAGAGATAAGACTTGATTTTGGGTGTAAATAAAATGAAGCTGCTACATTTTGAAGAACCGTAAAATCAGCAAACAGGGGGTTTAGCTGAAATGTACGTCCAATACCCTTGTTTGCAATAACATGGGGTTTTTGACCCACAATGTTTTTACCTTTAAATTTGACCTCACCTTTAGTCGGTTTAATAAATCCGGTAATCAAGTTAAACACTGTTGTTTTACCAGCACCGTTGGGGCCAATTAACCCCACCATTTCCCCTGGGTCAACTTTTAGATCAACCCCCGAGACGGCAGTCAGCCCGCCAAAATGTTTTGTTAAATTTGATATTTCCAGAAGCACTCTGCCAACTCCTTGAATTATTTTTCTTTTTTGACCAAATCTCTGATCTGATCCATCAACCCAACTAACCCATTAGGCATGACAAAAACCACCAGCAGCAAAATTCCCGCATATAAAAAGGGCGTGTACTCTTTTAACTGTCGGAATAATTCAGGTATGATGAATAAAACAGCCGTTCCGATAATGGGACCTGCAAAGCTGCCAATCCCGCCGATGAGCATATAAACCAGCATGTCAATACTGGCAATCAAATTGAAACTGCTGTATGAGATCACCATGTTATAGTGTGCATATGCAGCGCCAGCCAGCCCCACTACAAAACAGCTCACACCCATGGCAAGTACCCGGAATTTTGTTTCACTGATACCGACACTGGCGGCCACTTCATGGGATTGGTCAATGGCCTTTAAACAGATGCCGATACGGCAGGTTTCAAAGCGCCAGAGAATAATCAAACAAAAAACCATTAATCCTAAAAAAAAGAAATAATACTGCATTCTTGAACCGACAAACAGTGGCGGAATGCCGATCATTCCGTTGATGTGGCCTGTATATTTGCCGAAAATCGAATTAATGGACAAGATTCCGATCCCAAAAAACAGGCTGACCATGGAAAAATAGATCGCCCTGACCCGTGAGAACGGAAAGCCGACCAGCACCGCAACCAACATGGTGGCCAAAGCCCCCACCGGCATGCTCAACCAGGGCGACCAGCCCAAATAGCGGGCCAATACAGCAGACGTATATGCACCAATACTCATGAATCCGGCATGGGCCATGGAGACCTGCCCTGAAATGGCCAACGTCCTTAGACTGCTTGTGGCAATAATATATACAAAGGTCAGAATGAATATGTGATAGGTATAGGGCGACTTGATAAATATTGGCAATATCGCCAGAACAACGATGACAGCCAGATATATGACTGCCTGCGTTTTTGCGATGGTGGGAAATCCCTTCTGCTCAGTCATTATTTTTCCAAACTACTCCATCTCACGGCCGAAAAGGCCTTGTGGCCGAATTAATAAAATAACAATAATGATCGTCAATCCAACTGTTTGCGTAATGGCTGGCGTTGTATACAACGGCAGGACCGAATCC
>JABIYQ010000300.1 GCA_018702715.1 Desulfobacula sp.
AACTCAAATCTTGCTAACGATCCTGCCCTGCCTTAAAAAACCTAAAAAGAATGAGCGAAGCGAATTAAATGCGTATTTTAAAGAAAATTACTACAAAAAAATAAATTTAATTTAGGCGACAACTTGCTTGACAAACACCGGCATCCGGCTTAGGGATATGATCGAAAACTAAATCAGGGTTCTCTATTATTTCTTTTGCGCTATAGCCAAAAAGATTAATGCAATTTTCGCTAATGTATTCGAATCGAAAACTATTCTGTGTTGTGAGAACGAACTGATAAGCTGTGCCAGGTATATTCTTTACAAGGGCTTGATATTTTTCTTCACTCTTGATTAAAGCCTGTTCTTTTCGTTTACTATCTGTGATGTCATTGACGATGGCTATGTGAAAATTTGGATCTGTATTTTCGCTCCAGAGAGGCACAACAGTAAGAGATACCCATACAATTTCACCATCTTTTCGAATGTAACGCTTTTTCATCCGAAAGGACTTTATTTCCCCGGATCGAATACGTTCCATATTATCGAGATCTTCTTGCAGATCCTCTGAATGTGTAATCTGCATGAAATCCATTCCCAGAATCTCGGATTTGCTATAGCCTAAAATATCACAGTATGCACGATTTATTTCTACGAAACGGCCATTAAATGAATCTATTGTGGCAATACCAACTGGTGATTGGTCATAGATCGCATAATATCTTTTGTCATACTCTTGTAATTTATCTGATTTCTCTAAAACTTGTAGTCTTTTTTCAAGCTTGTCATTTTGCTGTTCGAGAAACTTAATTTGATTAATCAGTTCTTGTGTTGCGTTTCCCTCATTCATTTAATCGCTCCAGTTTTATATTGAGGTTTTTATCTTTATTGTATTACATAAAAATTGGCTGTCCTATCTTTTGGGTCCCTCGTAATAATTCAAATTATATCGGCAAAGGTTCATAAAAAACGTTATATTAAAAAGTTAGAAATTGCAAAATTTTATATGATTAAAGAAAATTTCCTCATGAGTCTTGATGGTATCATTAGAGACGAGTCAAATCAAACAAATTACCGAGCGCTTCTTTCTCCAGTCCTGATTTTTTAAATATTTCCAGAATACCATACCTTGTATGGATGAATTTTCCAGTCTCAGACAAAATATTAAAGTTTATAGGAAAAATCAAAATCAAAAAAACCGAACCTCCATGAACCTTTATTGGAGATATCGGACACATTTTTGTTCCGGCCCTGGAAAAATTTTCAGAATGGGATGAATATATTATAAAAGTTACTATGGGAGAATGGCTCCTGACAGTGTATCTGGTTCATATAGTTGATCGAATCTTCTATTCTAAAAAACTTCAAATACAAAGTATGATATTATTCGAAACTGTTTAAAAACTTCGAATTAAAATTTCTGGAAAACGTCATTTATAAAGAGATGAATTTCCCGATGACGCTCTTAAAATCATCTTTTGAAAATGGTTTGAGAAGATTTGCATCAAAGCCGTATTTTTTAAAGTCAATTATCGCAGGGCTGAAAGGTGAGCCCGTGACCACAATAGCCTTGCCTTGAAATCCAGACTCCCGAAGATTTTTAAGCGTTTCAATCCCTCCCATGCCCCCTTTTATATTCTGGTCCAAAAGGACGATATCAATCTCAATATTTTTATGAGCCGTGTTAAAAAACAACTCTATAGCTGATTTCCCATGGCTTGTTGAAAAAACTTCACAATCAAAATCCTTGAGCATTCTTGTAATTAATTTTCTCAGTGACGGGTCATCTTCCATCACCAGGATGACTGGCTTTTTCAATTGAAAAGACTCTTTTTGATCTAAAGACACGATTTGTTTTAAATCGGTTATCGGCAGGTTCACTGTGATTGTTGTGCCCTGTCCCAGCTTGGAAGCAATCCGAATATTTCCCCCGTGTTTTCTGACGATTGATTGTGAAACAGCAAGTCCTAAGCCGCCCCCTTTTTGAATGCTTAACTCCTTGGTGGTAAAGTATGGATCAAATACACTGTCTATATCATGTATGGATACCCCAACACCGGAATCCTTGAAAAATATTTTGATCAGACTTTCATCTTGCTGCCCTGCAACAGTTTCTGTTTTTACCAGGATTTCCAAACGTCCGCCGTCCGGCATCGCCTCAACGGCATTACAGATAATATTTTCAAAAGCAAGGGCTAAACCATCGGGATCAAGTTCTATTGACGGAATCTTGCCTTTAATATCCATTGAAATTTCAATATCTTTTGCTTTATCTGTTTTTTCAATGGCAGAGCTCAAAATGTCCTCGATATTATATGACGTCTTTTTGAGCAGGGCCACATGAGATAAGGTGATAAATTGATGGGTTAAATCTCTTGCCTGCCTGCATGCTTCTTCAACATCGTTAAACAATTCCTGTTGCGATGGATGGCTCATTTCCTCTTTCAAGATGCATATATTTCCCCAGATGATCGTTAAAAGATTATTATAATCATGGGCAATTCCACCGGAAAGGATGCTGAATGCTTTTTCTTTTTGAAGCAGGGAAATTTCATTTTCCTTTTCTTTGAGCTCCGTGATATCCCTTACAATATGGACAAACAGATCCGTCTTGGTACTATTTTTAATTGGTTCCACAGCAATCTGCAACCACCGATTTTCTGCTGTTTTAAATTCCATGGATTCCAATCGGCTGCTTTTGATCGCTTTTTCCAATGGACAATCCAGGATGGAAACGTCCATGCCGTGTACAATTTCATAGCATCGCCTGCCAACAACCTGGTCAGGAGATAAGTTGATTATGGATTCACTGGCTTTGTTCGACTGGATGATCTCATGATCCTTGTTAATGATGCAGACCCAGTCTGACATGGCATCAAAGGTGGTTTCCCATTGTTTTTTGGCCTTTTCCAATGCCACCTCTGCCAGTTTGCGATCGGTAACATCACGAAAGCTCCAAACTCTTCCAATAACTTCATCGTTCAATAAATGAGGGCGCGAGTAGCGTTCAAAGATTCGACCATCTTTAAAATCTATGGTATCGAAACTTTTTGCTACAGAATCTGCGTACAGTTTTTTAACTTTGGTGAGAAAAGCATCAGGATTTTTTAATTGATCGATAGCAAGGGCGAGTACCTGATCATCATCCTGAGAATTCAGAATGCTCGTTTGCAATTTCCACATCTTTTCAAAACGCTTGTTAAAAAGTACAATTTTTCCATTCATGTCCACTACCAAAATTCCATCAGCGGTAGCATCAAGTGTTGTCCTTAATTGGGATAGGGCTTGTTCCCTCTCCTCCTCTGCTTGCTTCTGTTCGGTTATGTCGGTTAATAGATGTAAAGTAGCAGGTTTATCCTCCCATGTAATGACAACTCCGTTGTTTTCAACCCATTTAATATCACCGTTTTTGGCAATGCATCTTAACTTATACACTTCTGGCGTTTCTTCGCCTTTAAGCCTTTTCACATAGTGTTGCATCGCCATCTGTTGATCATCCGGGTGAACAAGTTTTATGAAGGGTTTCAACAGCAATTCTTTTCGGGGAAAACCTAACAGGGCAGAGGATTTCTGATTCATGAATTTAATTACCCCATCCTGGGTTACTGCAATGCCCTCATTTGCATTCTCTACTAAGACCCGGTATTTTTCTTGGCTCTCCTGCAAAGATATCGCGACCTGCTTGCGCTCAGTGATATCCATAATGTTACCAATAACCTTTACGATCCGCTTTCCCTCCCAGACTGCAGATGCCTGGGTGCGAATCCACATTTTGCGGCCCTTGACACTGGTGAAAGGAACTTCCATATCATAGGGAATTCCATGTTCGCAGCAGTGTCTAAAAGCTTCTAAAATGATGGCGCGGTCTTCAGGAGGATAACAATCAGAACTCTTTTCTATATGTTCGGGTGATCCCGGCGCTGGATTACCTATCGTCATTCCATGTATGCGATAGGTTTCTTCCGTCCAAGTCATTGTCTGCCTTTCCAAATCGAATTCCCAGCCACCAACCTTGCTCAATCCTTGCGCAGCTTTGAGGAGTCTTTCGCTAATCTGCAGCGCCTCCTCTGTTTGTTTAATATCTGAAATATCCAGCAGTGTTCCCATAATACCAATTGGCTTATTCTCTTCATCCAGAATGAGTGAGTTGTGCATAATGGTTGGAAAGACAGTACCATCACGTTTGACATGCCAGATTTCACCTTTGAAACTACCTGTTTGTTTTATTTCCAAGTTGGCTACTTCAACATGTGGCATCTGTTCGGGGGTATGAAAAATGGATATTTTTTTACCAACAAGTTCTTCGGCGGAATATCCGTGCATCTTAGCAAAGGCATTATTTGAATATTCCAGATTGCCATCCAGATCAATCACAGCAATACCTTCGCTGCTTTGATTTACAGCTAATGAAAGAAGTTTCAGTTGCTTCTTTAAATTTATTCGTTCATTGGCTATTTTTTCTAATTCTTCGTAGGTAGGTTTTTCAGTCATATGAAATTCCTTTTACTGTCACTTTTCATCACTTTTCAACAAGTTTGACTTTGTCAAAGATCATTAATTCTTTATGATCCTTTAGCGAGTTAAAACTGGCTTGTCAATATAGGTAAAAACCCCTATTTTTAAAGAAAACATCTACAGGAACAACATTTGGTTTGCAAAATTTTTTCATTCAATTATATGGGAAAAAATAAAATCAAAAAAATAAAAATCCCATTCAACTTGATTGGAGATAAAAGGAAGAGGGATATCCATTCTGATATGGTGCAGACTATGTCTATGATATCCTCAAATCTTCGGATTTGAAACCCCAGATTATTGGCAATATTCCTGAATTATCTGGAGATTAGCCCAATGCCACATCTT
>JABIYQ010000545.1 GCA_018702715.1 Desulfobacula sp.
TGACGAGCAAATTATAGGCAGGGTATGGAGCTTTAGAGATATTACCGAAAGAGAACTGGCCCAAAAGAAAAGGGAAAGTTTAATTGTGGATCTTAAAAAAGCACTTGATGAGGTCAAAACGCTTCAGGGAATTTTACCTATTTGTTCTCATTGCAAACAAATACGCGATGATAAAGGCTATTGGAATAAGATTGAGACATATATTGGAGAGCATTCCCAAGCTGAATTCAGCCACGGCATGTGTCCGGATTGCAGTGATAAATTATATGGCGATGAAGACTGGTATACTGAGATGAAAAAAGAGGATGAACTAAAAGAGTAATTGGCGATAGTCTTTGTTTTTCTCGCATATTTTTAAACTTAAAATTTGTATTCAAAGACCTAATCTTAACAAAAATGACTAGCTTGTAATAGGTTATCCTTATAAACTGTAAAATCATAATACTAAACTAAATAAACAGGACCCGGCATTATAGAGCTTGGTCTTGTGTTCGTAGCAGTGGTCCTTTTCAAGGGTTCTCTCCCATTGCATTATTGTATTATTTTTAATATACTTTGGATTAAAAAAGGTCAGGGTTTTAAAAAATATAAAACTTTAAAAATGGGGGTAATATGGGACTTCAGGATGAATTAAATGCATTAAAGGCACAATCAATGAAAAGGATCCCAAAACCGACTGCAGACATCATGGCAAATGCCATGGAGGAATTACACCATGCAAATATTTTGGATCATTCAAAAAGAAAAGGCGATGTGGCACCTGATTTTGAACTTCCCGATGCACAAGGCAAAATCATTTCATTAAAAACCCTTCTTTCAAAGGGACCGGTTATCATAAATTTTTACCGGGGAAGCTGGTGACCTTATTGTAATGTAGAGCTGCGGTCTTTGCAGCTTGAGTTTGATACCATAAAATCCCTGGGAGCCCAGCTTATAGCCATTTCCCCACAATTGCCAGACCAGAGCCTTGCCCTCCAGGGAAAAGAGAATCTTGAATTCCATATATTAAGTGATGTGGGAAATAGAGTAGCAAAGGATTTTGGTCTTGTATTCACCCTGCCTGAAACATTGCGCCCCGTGTATGCCAAATTTGGTATAGACCTGCCTGCTGCCAATGGCGATGACAGTTTTGAACTACCTGTCCCTGCCACATACCTAATAGACCGGAACAAAAATATTGTTCTGGATTTTGTTGAAATCAACCATACCCTCAGACTTGAGCCATCCCGAATTATTGAGGTATTAAAAGGACTTTAGGACTGCAAATGAATAACCCCGGTAAAGCATTCAAGGCAAGGCCTCTTAAACTATACCACGAATTAATGGCCAATAAAGTGGGCGATATCCTTTTAGTATCCTGCCCCTATGATGCATTTATCATGGAGGAGGAAGGCCGTCTTTCAACAAGAATCATTAATGAGTATAAGGGGCTCAACCTGTCAAAACCACCGAAGCTCACATGGGTATCGTCAGCATCAGAGGCATTCCAGAGGCTTGAAGAGAAAAGATTTGATTTAATCCTCGCCATGCCGAGCCTGGATGGAATGGATGTCTATTCCTTTGGTGCAAAGGTAAAACAAAGATATGTTGATCTGCCTTTTTTTATGCTGCTTCATAACACCTGCGATATTGATCAATATATTTGTCTGGATAATTCTACGGCCATTGACCGGACATACATCTGGGGAGGAAATGCAGATCTTTTGCTGGCCATAATAAAAAATTTTGAAGATGAGATGAATGTTGCCTTTGATACGGAAAATGCCGATGTCAGAGTGGTCATTTTAGTGGAGGATTCGCCCTATCATTATTCCTCTTTTTTACCCGTGCTCTACAAACAGATCGTGATGCAGACACAGTCTGTTATTGATGAATCCATTAATGAAGAACACAGATTGTTGAAAATGAGGGGTCGTCCTAAAGTATTGGTTGCCCATAACTATGAAGAGGCCATGATTCTTTATGAAAAATATAAACCCTTTCTATTATCTGTTTTTTCCGACATGAGGTATCCAAAAAACGGGTTAATGGATGGGCTTGCAGGGTACAAACTTTTAACAAAAATTAAAAACGAAATTCCAGACCTGCCCGTTCTGATTCTGAGTACAGAGGACCATAACAGGGAAAAGGTAGTGGATATACCGGCCGTTTTTATCAATAAAAATTCAAGCAATTTATTTGATCAGATTAAGAGTTTTTTTGTTTCCTATCTCGGGTTTGGTGCTTTTGTGTTTAGGATGCCGGATGGTGAGGAAATTGCCAGGGCAAGTGATTTAAGGGCCATTGAAAAACTTTTGTCTGAAATTCCGGATGAATCCATTGTTTATCATGCCAAGAACAATGATTTTTCAAGGTGGTTCATGGCCAGAAGCGAAATTGATTTTGCACTCAGTCTCAAACCCTATAAAATCAGTGATTTTACAGATCCCCGGGATATGAAGAAGTTCTTGATTGAAAGTATTCACGCCCGGAGGAAGGGATCAAGACAGGGTCAGATCATCGATTTTGATTTCCAGAAGTTTGATGCAGATACGGATTTTATGAAAATCGGGAACGGATCTCTTGGTGGAAAGGCCAGGGGATTGGCTTTTATGGCATCCCAGACTAGGCGGGACTCTTCTTTGAGGGATAAGTTTCCGGATGTGGCGATCAATATTCCCCAGACCTTTGTGATTTCAACTGAAGGGTTTAAAACCTTTATAGAGGAGAATGACCTGGCAAAGATTCTTGAATCTGATGAGGAATTGGAAGATGCTCAAATTGTTGAGCAATTTATTCAGGCCAGGTTTCCGGACAGCTTGAGAAAAAGCCTGTACACCTATCTGCAAAGCGTCAGATATCCCATTGCCGTCCGGTCATCCTCTCTTTTTGAAGATGCTCACTATCAACCCTTTGCAGGACTTTATAATACCTATATGCTCCCCAATTCACATCCAAACCTTGAAAAACGGCTTGAGCAGCTGATTATGGCAGTTAAACTGGTCTATGCCTCAACTTATCTCAAGGCACCAAGGTCCTATGCAAAATCCACCATGCATAGAACCGAAGATGAGGAAATGGCCGTTGTTCTTCAGCAGTTGACGGGCATGGCATATAACAATTATTTTTATCCCTCAATTTCAGGTGTGGCACAATCCTATAATTTTTATCCCATCTCACATTTAAAGGCAGAAGAAGGGGTTACCTATATCGCACTGGGACTTGGGAAAATAGTAATGGAAGGAGGGCGTACCTTAAGATTTTGCCCAAAATACCCCCAGTTTTTACCCCAGTTTTCCGTTTTGAACGATATCCTTGAAAATTCCCAAAAATATTTTTATGCTTTAAAACTTGACGAATTCCCGGATGATGTTAAATCCATATTCAGCTCCACTGAAGACCTTACACTTGAAAAACTTGATTTAAGTGATGCAATAGATCATCCTGTTGTCCGGTTTTTATCATCCACTTTTTATGCCCAGGACAACAGGATCAGGGATTCTTTTTCCAATAAAGGATTTCCAGTATTAACCTTTGCCAATATTTTAAAATTTAATTCTTTTCCTCTGGCTGCAATCCTTGAGGAGGTCACAAAAATAGGCAGTAAATGGATGGGGACCTCTGTTGAGGTGGAATTTGCAGTCAACCTGCCCCCGGATGAAAATCTAAAGCCCCAGTTCTCGTTACTTCAAATCAGGCCAATGGGGAGGTATAAACAAAATCTGGACGTTAAAATAGGAGAAAAAGAAATTAAGAAGGCTTTCGGGTATTCCACGCTTTCACTTGGGAATGGAGAATATAAGGATATTTTAGATGTGGTATATGTGGACCCTGAAACCTTTGATCCCGGAAAAACTATGGAAATTGCAGGAGAAATCAACAAAATTAATGCTTTATTTAATGGAAAGGGCAAACAATACGTTTTGATCGGGCCCGGCCGATGGGGATCGTCTGACCGGTGGCTGGGGATTCCAGTGGTCTGGAATGATATTTCCAATGTAGGGGTTATACTGGAAACAACCATTGAAAGTATTAAGGCTGATCCGTCCCAGGGCTCCCATTTTTTTCAAAATATTACCTCCCTTGGTATCAGCTATATTACCATTTCCGATAAGGGAGAAGATTTTATTGATTATGAATTTTTCAAGTGCCGGGTATGTGAAAACACAACAACTTATCTAAAACATATAAAATTTGAAAATCCCATCAAAATTCTTGTGGATGGAAAGACATCACAGGCAGTATTGATGCCCTATGAAAATGATTCATTGCATGATGCCATGGATGATATTCCAGTCATTACTAAATGATAAAAGGCTAAATATTGTGTAATTGTTCAGCCGTTAAAAAAAAATATCCCCAAAGCCCTGTCTGATGGATATTTGCAGGAGGTTAAGCGAATAGCCTCGAAACAAATATCCATCAGACAGGGCGGTTTCAAGCATAATAGCTGAATAATTACAATATTGTTTTATTTCTGATCAGACAGTTTTTTTGTTATTTTGTAGGCAGCTGCCAGGGTTTGTTCAATAATGGATGGTATCTTTTGTTGTGACATGGAAGCCTTAAAGCCAACCACCCAGATAGCCAGAACATGGGTGCCATAACCTTTGACAGGAGCAACAACTGCCCTTACGCCGGAAATATACTCTTCATCATCAAAGGCAAAACCATTTTTTCGAACTTTTTCCAATTCTTCTGCATATTGTACAGGATCAATAATGGTATTGGCCGTGAATTTGACAAGAGGATTTGAGTCTAGATATTTTTGTGAATCTTTGGCTTCCATACTGGATAAAAATAGTTTTCCAACAGCCCCTGCCAGCAATGGAAGAGTTGTGCCGATGGGTGATGTAATTTTAAAATCTTTTCTGGATTCAACAATGTCTATAATAGTTACCCTGTGTGCGTTTTTGATGCCCAGAAATACCGACTCCTGGCATTGTTCCATCAGTTCTTCCATAAAAGGGCGGGCTATATTTTTAAAATCAAGCCTTTCATAAGCTGCTTTCCCAAGCTCCATAAGGGTAATACCGATGGTATATTTTTTTGAAACAGGATCCCGGAGAATGGCTCCCTGGTCTTCCAGGGCGGCAGTGATGCCGTGAACCGTGCTTTTACTGATATCCAGACTAGTTGAAAGCTCGCTGATTTTTAATCCCCGGGTGCTTTTTGCAATTGCATCCAGGATGAGAAATGCCTTTTTAACAATAGGGGCCTGATATTTTTTAGTCATTGTTCACCATAATGAATTTTCTTATATTACAATACAGATGAAAAATAGCTTTACAACTATATAATAATAATATTTATTGTATTCGTGTTCATTATTATGAATTTTATTAAATTGCAATAATTAATTGTGCACAGGGTATTGGATGATGGGATAAAAGAAATCGATTTTATCGATATTCAGTTTTATCAGTGTAAGCTCAAAAAGAGTTGAGAGTTTATTATATATAGATTAATCATTTGAAAGGAGATATCATGGAAACAAAGGATAAAGTCCTGATGATAAACCCTGAAAAATGTACAGGGTGCAGGTTGTGTGAACTGGTATGTGCGGTAAAACATGACGGGGTTTCCAACCCTGCCAGAAGCCGTATCAGAGTAATGAAATGGGAAATGGACGGGGTATATATCCCCATGGCTTGCCAGCAGTGTCAGGATGCTCCCTGCATGGGTGTATGCCCGGCAAATGCAATTTCCCGTAATGATGGACTGAACAAAATCGAAGTGGACTATGATAAATGTATCGGCTGCAGGTCTTGTGTGGCAGTCTGCCCCTTCGGAGCCATGGGCTTTAACTCCATTGAAAGGAAAGTATTCAAATGCGATCTTTGCGATGGAGACCCACAGTGTGTAAGATTTTGTGACGTCCAATGTGTTGAGTATGTGGATGCAGATGATGTTGCTGTTTTGAAAAAAAAGGAA
>JABIYQ010000650.1 GCA_018702715.1 Desulfobacula sp.
CACCAGGTGGTGTACCAACAGCAATAAAGAAAATATTGGAATTTTGACAAGCCTGTTCAAGACTTGTGGAAAAGTTTAAGGTTCCTTCTTTATAATTTTGAATAACAAGGTTTTCAAGGCCTGGCTCATAAATGGGAAGTATTCCATTTTTCAAATTTTCTATTTTTTCCTGGTCTATATCTACACAGGTAACTTGGCTTCCCATTTCTGCAAAACATGCCCCTGTAACAAGACCCACATAACCGGTTCCAATAATCGTAAGCTTCATTTACCATACCCTTTTTATCTGTTTAAAATATTTTGTATTTTTACTTGTGACCTTCAGGTTAAATTCAATTTAGTTTACAACCGCCAGAAATTAATTCCTGCTTCTTTTGCTTCTTTTGGATCAAACACTGATTTCACATCTATCAGACACCCTTCGGGAAGCAGTATCTCTTTAAATTCAGAAAGATTTTTTTCCAGATACGCTTTATGGGGAACAGCAAGGATAAGCGCAGAAAGATCTTTAAGATCCTCCCATTTGCATAGATTTATATCGTAATAGGCCATAGCCTCTTTTGAATCGGAAATCGCATCATGAACCAGAACATTTGTTCCATAGGAATAAAGCTCTTCAATGATATCAACCACTCTGGTATTGCGCAAATCCGGGCAGTCTTCCTTAAAGGTCAGACCCAGAACCCCTATTTTTGAATTCTTGACATTAAGGCCCTGGTTAATCATCATTTTAATGGTTTTCTCAACCACAAATCGTCCCATATTATCATTGATTCTTCGGCCGGATAAAATGATCTGGGGATGATAGCCTTCGGATTCTGCTTTAAACGTTAAATAGTATGGATCAACGCCAATACAGTGTCCTCCAACAAGTCCCGGCCTGAAAGGAAGAAAATTCCACTTGGAACCGGCTGCTTCAAGCACATTTTTTGTATCAATACCGAATTTGTCAAAGATAAGTGCAAGCTCGTTCATTAAAGCAATATTCAAATCTCTTTGAGTATTTTCAATTACCTTGGCAGCTTCTGCTTCTTTTATGGTCTGGGTTCTGTGGACTCCTGCCTCAATAATGGTCTCATAAAGCTTTGCCACCCTATCACAGGTTTTTTCATCATCACCTGAAACCACTTTTACTATCCTGGACAGGGTGTGCTCCTTGTCTCCCGGATTTATCCGTTCAGGTGAGTAACCTACATGAAACTCTTTTTTCCATTCATAACCTGATGTTTTTTCTAAAATGGGGACACAGACATCCTCTGTAACACCTGGATAGACAGTTGATTCAAAAATAACAACAGCGCCTTTTTTCATATACTTACCAGCAGTCACAGAAGAACTTTCAATATATTTCAAATCAGGACGTCTGGCTTTATCTATGGGGGTGGGTACTGCCACGATGATATAATCTGCATCTGAAATTTTTGAGGGGTCAGATGTGGGATAAAAAAAAATGGCCTTTTCAAAGTCTTTTTTTGAAACTTCACCAGTGGGATCTTCAAACTTTTCACAGTTCTCAATAATATTATCTTTCAGGTCAAAACCTGTCGTATGAAATTTTACACCAAAATGAACGGCCAGCGGCAATCCAACATAACCCAAACCGATAATAGCAATTTTTGTATTGTCATCCATATAAACCCTTCTCCTCATATCAGTATTCAACGTTTGACCAAAACCATTTAATTCCCTGATTATTTCGTGGAGTTCGCATTTTAGAAATTTTCAGGTTTATAATTAATCACTATTTATAGTATTCTTTATACCATTTAACAAACTTGTTTATACCTTCTTCCACAGAAGTAGAAGGTTTAAAACCCGTATCTTTTATAAGATCGTTGACATCTGCATAGGTTGCAGGGACGTCTCCCGGCTGTAGAGGTAGATATTTTTTGACAGCTTTTTTACCCAGAGCCTTTTCAATAGAGTTAATAAATGTCATCAATGCAACGGGCTGGTTGTTTCCAATATTATATAGCCTGTAAGGGGCACAACTGGCGGATGGGGTAGGTGTACTAGATGTCCAGTCAGGGTCTGGTGCTGGAATATTATTCATTACCCTGACAACACCTTCTACTATATCGTCTATATAGGTAAAATCTCTTTGCATCTCCCCATTATTAAACACCTTAATAGGCTCATTGTTCAAAATGGCCTTTGTAAAAAGGAAAAGTGCCATATCCGGTCTTCCCCAGGGACCATAAACTGTAAAAAATCTAAGTCCGGTTGTGGGAAGCTTGTATAAATAGCTGTAGGTATGGGCCATCAGCTCATTGGCTTTTTTGGATGCCGCATAAAGGCTTATGGGATGATCCACATTATGCCGGACGGAAAAGGGCATATTAGTATTCAATCCATAGACCGAACTGCTAGATGCATAGACAAGATGCTTAACCCCTGAATGACGACAGCCTTCAAGGATATTTCCAAACCCCACCAGATTACTGTCAATATAAGATGCCGGATTTTCAATACTGTACCTGACCCCAGCCTGGGCAGCAAGGTTAATAACATAATCGAATGAATATGCTTCAAAGAG
>JABIYQ010000652.1 GCA_018702715.1 Desulfobacula sp.
CAAAAGTTTTACATCCATGTTATGAATGATTCCAGGCTCTTTAACCGCCCCTGTCACGTCAAACACTCTTATGTATCGCTTGTCTTTTAATGCTCCGTGAACAATCACCCGGGAATCTTTATGGGCATAAGTGGTAAGTTGAATATCCCGTGTATGTATTTTTACTTTGTTTTCTAAAATTTTGTCTAACATGAATAAATCTTTCCTGTAAAGAGTAATTTGAATGCATTCATAATCAATTTTTTGATTTCTTTACTAAGGACCGCAAAGTTTATAACTTTAACGAAATTGCTTGTCTTTTGGCCCATCTACTTTGTTGCATCAAAGGTCGAATACTAATCAGGTTTTGTATTGGAATTAGTTAAGCTTGATCCATGATGCCTTCTGAACTGGGTTACAGAATATTTTTCAAGTTTCCATTCAGGGACTCCACAGGATTTGCAGACACTGTGGAACCACTTGTTTCTGACCCATCTGGCAGCCCGGCTGTTCCTGGAGTTGTTTGCCAAAAATGTTTTATTGCAGTGCGTGGTAATGATGGCATATGTATCATGTTTTTCAATATATTTTATGCCATGGAGAATCCCTTTTCTTGAAGGCCACAATTTTATTTTATCAATGAGTCTTAACAGGTCTATTCGTTTTCTATAAAATCTTTTAGCAGGTGTTTTTTTCTTTCCTGACATCATTAACCTCTTTGAATGGGAAAAGCAGCCCTGACGGCCATGGCTGCCGTTCCAAGCTGTAAAGGGTCATATAAAATTCTGTTTTCTGCTTTTTTTCTGCCTTTTTGTGTAACTCCCAGGGGAACCCCGGGCGCGGCAATAAATGTTTCGGGTCCAATCATGGAGCTCTTTATAACATCTTTGGCATCGGTTGCTTCAAGAAAAAAACAAAATTTTTGGTCGACTGCTTTGAGAACATGGACAGGTTCAATTTTTTGTTCAGAATTTTTTTTAATTCCATCACAGTTTTTTTGACATTTTACCATGTCCTTGTCATGGACACCAACATTGGCGCCAAATTTTATAAGTTTTCGGACTGCAGCCATTCCAACAGGGCCAGCTCCTAAAACCAACACTTTTTTACCTTTTATCCCCTTTGCCATAAGATCCAGAGCAGCTGCAAAAATATCTCCAGTGGCCTGAATATTGTCAATTAAAAAAGATTTTTTTAAATTAAAGGCAAAATATCTGTTATCATCCGCCATAAAAATGATATCGCTTTTTCTTTCAATGGCCTGTGCCAGCCCTGCAGCATCTGTTTGTGCCGGTATAAAGGTCTGAAACCCGATATGAGTAAGGATATCTTTAACCGTTTGTGCAAACCCGGTAATTTTTCCAAGGCCGGCGGTTATAGTAACAACAGCTATGGTCAGCTTCCTGATTTTAACATGGATGTTTTTTTCACAAAGGCCTGCGCTGTGGCAGGCCACTCCCAGCATATCTCGGCCGGTTTGCAGCTTAAGTCTTTCATCAAAGTCTGTAAGTTGATCTGAAAGTGAGTCAATGTCACTTGATGTAAGCCTTGTCACAAGTATACCCTTTTAAATAGCCTTAAGGTTGCTTGGGGAATTCAGAAAATTAAATTTTTCTTTTTTTCTTTGTTTTATCCAGGTTTTGTAAATTTCAGGTCGGGCAATTTCATAATCTCCGCAGGATAAAAGTATCTTTTCCACCTGGGCAACGGTCCGCCTTGAGTCCTCTATATCCAAAGAGTTCTGAGCCACCCCTGCCAGACCTTTTCCTGCAGGAACAATTGAAGTCACAACATTGGCACCGGCGTCAACCCTTTTTTCAAGCCCGCCAACCCCCTCAACATCAAGAGAAGCTGGGATAAGTCTGTCAGGAAAGAGCAGGCGCAAAACAGCCAGGATAACAAGTTCCATTTTGACGTCAGCCATTGGGTGATTTTCCATAGGCGTGCCCATCTGGGGGACAAATCCCATGACCCTGACCTGGTCAATGCAAAGTTTTTTAATGGCATCAAAAGAATCAACAACATCTTCAAAAGTTTCGCCCACGCCGCATAAAATACCCTCTTCAGTTAAGAGGTTTAATTTGGCAGCTTTTTGTTTTACTGCCAATCTTTGGGAAAAACTCTGACCTGTTCTTAACCGTGAAAATAGATCTGGGTTGTGTGTTTCCTGGTAGCAGGCATAAAAATCAGCTCCAGAATCAGCTATCTGCTTTAGGGCCCATTCCGACAGGATGCCCGGGGAAGCCATTACAGGCAGGTGGGTTTGTTTTTTGATATCCACAATAATATTGCATAGTTCCTGAACCTGTTCAATATTATTTTTTGTTAATGAAACAGACTCTCCCATGGTAAGATCAATGAGGTGGACCCCTGATTCTGCAAGCTTACAGGAAATGTCCAGAATTTGTGTCTTTGATTTGCTGTACCGCTTAGAAAGGGTATTATCTTTTCTATAGTAGCAAAATCTGCAATTATTTCTGCAATGGGTACTGTTATAAACAAACCCGTAAAGAAAAATCTTATTGTCAAAATATTTTTCTCTTAATTGCCTCGCGGCTTTAAAGAGAAGTTCAGTTTCCCGTCCGGGCCGGGATTTTAAAAGCAAAAGTATTTCCTGCCTTGACAGGCTTTGTTCCTGCAGGGCTTTTTGCAAAATTCCAATATATATTTTTTTGTTTTTATCAATTTTCATAAACTATTTAATACCTTAATAAACTCATCTGGGAGAGGTGATGGTTTTTCTGTTTTCTGATCCACCACAACAGCCACAATATGACCCAGGGCCGCTATCTTATTGCTTGTTTTATTCATGGCTGCAAATTTAATGGTAAAGCTTGTTTTACCCAGATTATCCGTAAAAACTTTTATACATAATTCATCATCAAACTTAATCGGTGACTTATACTGGCTTTTTGCTTCCACGTAATAAAAATTAAGATTGTTTTGAAGGAACCTGTTAAAAGAATACCCTATAATTTTCAAGTATTTTAAAAAGGCTGTATCAAACAGGGTAAAATA
>JABIYQ010000250.1 GCA_018702715.1 Desulfobacula sp.
AGAAACAGATTCTTTCCCATTGGCCGATACAATGGAATGGGAAGTGTATATGGGAACACCAAGCCGTTTGAGCTTGTCTTCATGAACTTTGTATCCCCCGCATTGGGGAAGAGCTTCTGCAAGCCCCACAACATTTATGCCGGCCTGCAAAGCATGGTACCCTGCAATAATACCCACGTTACCGCCGCCGATGATAAATAGTTTTTCCGTGGGTTTGACAAGATCCCGGTTCACGAGGGTCTGAAAGGCCCCTGCACCATATACTCCTGACAATGAATTGCCTTTGAACCTTAAAAATTTTTCCCTGGCTCCGGCAGCATTTAAAATGACTTTCGGGGTGACAATTTTATAGACCCCGTCTTTTAATATCCCCACTTTTTTGTCATTAAATACATAAAGTGCAGTGCTGTTTTTCCATACATTAATATAAGTATAGTCTTCTACTTTTTGTGCCAGCATACGACCGATGTCCATGCCACGCATGCCGGCATAGGAGTCTTTTTGGGAACCGAAAAATTTATGGGTCTGCAATACAAGCTTTCCGCCAAGCACATCTTTATCGTCCACAAGAATGGTGTTTATCTTATGTTCTTCCAATTGAATGGACGCGGACAATCCTGCAGGCCCGCCGCCAATGATGAGTACATCCGTTGTTATGTGTTCAATATTGCTGATTTCAGGGTTTTGTTCCACGTCAGGCAATATGGGTAGTCCTTTAACACTTTTTACAATCATATTTTCTTTGACAGGGGTCATACAGGCTTTAACAGGAATGCTATTGGCAATGACCGTGCATTTTGCACATTGGCCATTGGCGCAAAAAATTCCCTGGGCAGAACCGTCTTTATGGTGATGACCGAATATTTTGATGTTGTTTGCAAAAAGTGCGGATGAGATCATCTCATCCTTTTTGCCCACAAGTTTTGATTTGTTCCAGTAAAAAGAGACAACATCTTTTTTTGGAACATCTAAAATCGGGTGGGTGTTGATTCTATTTTTTGTCATTTTCTCTCCTGCTATTTAAAAAGAATATAACTGCTATTCTTATAGTATTCTATAATGTCAATGGTTAAACCATTCCAAATTATTTGTCAATATATTTTTAAATCCCATTAAATTATCTGGATATTTGCCATAAGAAATTTTGCATAACCCGTTACAGGGTGATCGCCTTACGTCCGCTGGATGGACATTGCTACAATCGCTATGATTACTTTCGCTGACCGCCATGAACTCGCTCATTCTTTGCTCAAACACCATGGCGGCGTAACCGCTACTGTAATCAAGAGCTTGTAAACCATGATCCATAATGCTCCAGTAAGGCAATCACTCTGGAACTGGAAGGTATAGCAAGCTCGTATATGCTTTTTGCAAAATGAAATTGTTATGCAAGAGGTCGTCCATAATTTTTAGTTAAATTATTTTGAATATTGACTATGATAAACGAATATTTTATGTTTTGTTTATGAAAAAAATAATAAAGATAATTTTCGGGCTCATTTGTATTTTAGTATTGGCTTTTGTAGGCTTGATAGGCTATGCAACCCTTTCAGACTATCAACCTGATCCAACGGCTGTGGTGTTTGAAAAACAAGGTGCCAAGGCAATTTCAACACAAAAAAATTACAACCTTTTGATCTGGAATATTGGATATGGAGGTTTGGGCCGGGACATGGATTTTTTCTATGATGGCGGAAAACAGGTGAGACCGAAAAGGCAAATTGTGGGAAAAAATATATCAGCTATTGAGACATTTCTTGCACAGCAAAATGATATTGATTTCTTTTTATTGCAGGAGGTGGATAAAAAATCAAAGCGAAGTTATTCCATTAACGAGTATTTAAAAATAGCAAATATTTTCCCCCGATTTCATACAAGTTTTGGTAAAAATTACGATGTTTTTTTTGTACCTGTCCCGCCTTCTGATCCTCTTGGACATGTTTTATCAGGTTTGCAGACAATTGCCCGGTTTGAACCCTTGGGGGTTACAAGGCATTCTTTCCCTGGTAACTATGCATGGCCCCAGGGATTGTTTATGCTGGACAGGTGTTTTCTTGTATCAAGATACAGGCTTGATCAAGGCAAACAATTGCTGGTGATTAACACCCATAACTCTGCCTATGATGATGGAACACTAAGAACAAACCAGATGGCATATCTTAAAAATTTTTTAATCCAAGAATATGAAAAAGGCAATTATGTAATCGTTGGTGGAGACTGGAACCAATGCCCGCCGGATTTTAACCCTGAGTTTAAACTAAACCCCATGGATAATGAAAATCGTATGGATATTGAAAAAGATTATCTTGCCCAATGGAACTGGGTATATGATAGCAAGATTCCAACCAATAGACGTCTGATTGCTCCATATAATCAAAAGACAACCCTTACAACTGTGATCGATTTTTTCCTTGTGTCACCGAATATTGAAGTCAAACAGGTCCAGGGCATTTATCTTAATTTTGAGCATTCAGATCACAATCCAGTGAAAATGGAAGTCAGCCTGAAA
>JABIYQ010000653.1 GCA_018702715.1 Desulfobacula sp.
CGTTACAGGAAAAAAATATTTGTCGTTGATCTTAAAAGGACGAAAAACTTGACTAAAAATAAGAAGTCTGAGACATAGGGTATAATGAGCGTCGATCAGATCCAAAAAACCGGACGGAATGCTCTGGAACAGGTGGACGGAATACTCCGGAACGGGTGGACGGATTCACCGGAATACGCAGTATGTCCGGCAAAATAAATAAGGGTGTTAAAGGTTGTAATTCCCAGAAAGGATGTTACTGAAAAATATACAATATGTTTTTTTATGATCGGCCATTCTTGCATAAAAGTCTTAATTGCAAAGGGTGCAAAAAAGATAACCGCCACCACCCATCTGTAGAATGCAAGGCTGATTGGGGGGATGCTGTCATTGAGCCCCCGTGCTAAAATAAGATTTCCTGACCAAATTGCTGTAGCGCCAATGGCAAAAAGATAGCCTGCAAAAATTGACTGCCCTTTTAAAGCATGGGACATTTTTCCCCCTGATTAAATTTTTAAGACTGTATTTATATAACAAAAACAAGTCAAGAAAGAAGATCAATTGGCTTAAAATTTAATTCTCTTTAAAAAAACAGGAGATTATAGTATTTACAATGATTATCCAAACGCTTTTGAATATCAATTTTCTTAATTTGAATTCAACCGCCTTTAAGTATTATTCGCAATAAACAATAAAAAACCTCTTAAGGACAAAGGAGAGAAAACTTATGGCAAGTATAAAAGGAACCCAAACTGAAAAAAATCTTTTAACCGCTTTTGCAGGTGAATCCCAGGCAAGAAACAGGTACACCTATTTTGCAAGTGCAGCAAAAAAAGAAGGCTTTATTCAAATTTCCGACATTTTCACAGAAACTGCCAACCAGGAAAAAGAACATGCAAAACGATTTTTCAAATTTCTTGAAGGTGGAGAACTTGAGATCACCGGAGCATTCCCTGCAGGAATGATCTCAACAACTCTTGAAAATCTTAAAGCAGCTGCAGCAGGAGAAAAATTTGAATGGACACAAATGTATCCTGACTTTGCTGCAACAGCCAGACAAGAAGGCTTTGATGACATTGCAATTGTTTTTGAAATGATTTCAGTGGCAGAAAAACAGCATGAAAAAAGATATGCTGACCTGGCCCTCAATATCGAAAATGGAATAGTTTTTAAAAAAGATGCTCCTAAAAAATGGAGATGCAGAAACTGCGGATATGTCCACAAAGGAGAAGAGGCCTTAGAAATATGTCCGGCATGCGATCACCCTCAGGCTCATTTTGAACTGCTTGCTGAAAACTGGTAAAACTTAATATTTCTCATAGGATTTTAAGGGGTAAAACAGCTTTTGTTTCATCATCAAAAGCCTTTGCCCCTTATTTATTTAGAACCGCCTTGATTAACCATATTGATTAATTGACAAAGAGAGAATTTGAACATATATTTACAAAGTATTTTTTAACCATAAACTTAAATTTAGGATTGTTGGCATGACACAAAATATAATTGAACTTGAAGATGATTCCTTTGAAGAAAAAGTTCTCAAATCAGATAAACCTGTAATGGTAGATTTCTGGGCTCCCTGGTGTGGTCCTTGTAAAGCCATTGCACCGACCATTGAAGCCCTTGAAAAAGAGTATGGTGACAAAATGGCCTTTGCAAAAGTCAATGTTGATGAAAATCCAATCAGCCCCAGTAATTATGGCGTTCAGGCAATACCAACGTTGATTTTCTTTAAAAATGGAAAGATAGCGGATCAGATCACGGGAATGGTTGCTAAAGAAAAGCTTGAAGAAACAATCAAAGGGGTCTTGTAAGGAGTCGTTTAATGTCAAAGATTGACTATGACCTAGTAATTATTGGTGCCGGACCTGCCGGCCTGACAGCAGGAATGTATGCGGCCAGGGCAAGGATGAATGTACTTTTACTGGAAAAAGCAGTGCCGGGTGGTCAAATCCTTGTGACTGACTGGATAGAAAACTATCCGGGTTTTCCCGAAGGCATTTCAGGGTTTGATCTTGCTGAAAAAATGAAAATTCAGGCCCAAGAAATGGGATTGGAAATTGAAACAGCAGAGGTCCATTCCCTTAATCTTTCCAAAGAATTAAAAGAAATTGTTCTAAAGGACAGAAGCGTTTTCGCAAAAAGTCTTATCATTGCATCTGGGGCCTCTCCAAAAAATCTTGGAATTGGCGAGGATAAATTCATTGGAAAGGGAGTTTCTTTTTGTGCCACCTGTGATGCACCTTTTTTTAAAGATAAAACCGTTGTTGCAATTGGCGGGGGAGATACTGCAGTCCAAGAAGCCATATACTTGACTAAATTTGCCAAAAAAGTCTATCTGATTCACAGAAGAGACGAACTTAGAGCCGCAAAAATACTTCAGGAACGAGCTTTTGAAAATAATAAAATTGAAATTGTCTGGGACAGTGTTGCAACCGGTGTAGAAGGTTTTTTTGGCGTAGAGAGTGTTAAAATAAAAAATGTGAAAACCCTTGAAGAAAAAATCATAAAGGCTGACGGTTGTTTTATATGGGTTGGCATTTTACCAAATGCTTCATTTTTGAATGATGCAGTTGAAACAGATGAATTTGGATTTATTCTTGCAGACATAAAAATGCAAACATCTGTCCCCGGAGTATATGCCGCTGGTGATGTAAGAGATACCCCGTTAAGACAAATATCAACTGCTGTAGGTGATGCTGCTATTGCTGCTCTGTCTGCTGAACACTTTATAGAGAACTATTAATGATGAAAAAATTATTCTTATTGTTTGCAATTATTTTGCTGCTCTCTGGTTGTGCTCTATTTGAAAGCTCACATGAAATGGAAAAAAATGCTGAAGAACTAGTTTCAGAAGGATCATCTGCCTTTGTTTCCGGAAACTATAAAGATGCGATAAAAGCCTATACTGATTTAAAGGATTGGTATCCGTTCAGCAAGTATGCCATTTTAGCTGAACTGAAAATTGCAGATGCCTATTATCATCTTAAAGCATATGATGAAGCAATCCTTGCCTATGAAACATTTGAAAATATGCATCCAAAAAACGATGCAATTCCCTATGTTATTTATAGATCAGGACTTTGCTGGTTTGAGCAGCTGGATACGGTAGACCGCGACCAAACGCCTGCCAAAAACAGTATTGCCCAGTTCAAACGCCTTATTGATCAATATCCTGAAAGTGAGTATGCCCAGCAAGCAAAAGGAAAAATTCAAACATGTTTGGAAAATCTTTCAGCACATGAATTCTATGTGGCTAATTTCTACTTCAAAACAAAAAAATATGAGTCTGCATTAAAAAGATATGAGTCCCTTGTTTCGAATTATCCGAACTCTAAAGAAAGCAAAGAATCAATGAATAAAATCCTTGAATGCAGGACATTGATAAACAAAATTTAAAAATTTCTTTACTTTTATCTGTTTTTGATATATCTATCCTTGGTTATTATTTTGTTAAAAAGATTTTTCTTTTAGGAGTATAAAAATGGCGAAAGAATGTGCAATTTGCGGGAAAAAACCAATGGTTGGCAATAATGTCAGTCATGCTCATAATCTGAACAAGAGAAAATTTAATCCAAACCTTCAAAGAGTTCGTGCAGTAATTAAAGAGGGTTGTGTTAGAAAAATTGACGTCTGTACAAGTTGTATTAAAGCAGGAAAAGTAACTAAAGCCTCTTAAGGCTGTTTCCTTCTTTACAACATTTCAATGATATAAATTTTTGGGGTTCGGGCCGTTTAAATATGACAGCCCGAACCTTTAATTTTGTAATTGTAATCTGTCTATAAAATTATTAATACAGATTCTACAAGTTTGAAATGCTTACCTTTTTCAAGATTTATATGAATTTATGCGTATGATTTATTCTACTCTGATAATTCGTTTGACATCGCTTACTTTTTTCACTTTTCTGATATCCGACATGATTTTTCTAAGTTGATCAGTACTTTCGACCAAGATGGTAAAATAGAATAGACCAAGACCTGTTTCCTGAGTTTCTGTTTTAGCGTTTACTATATTTGATTTATGTTTGCTGATTACAGAGGCAATATCTGCTAAAAGTCCAAACCTGTCTTCGGTTCTTACCTTTATATTGGCAGGGTAGGATTCTGAAACCTCATTGCTCCATTGAACTTCAATCTGACGCTCATTGCTCATTTTCATGACATTCACGCACCCCTTTCGGTGAATGGTCACACCCTGACCCTGGGTAATATAACCGATAATGGGATCTCCGGGAAGAGGGTTACAGCATTTTGAAAACCGAACTAGAATATCATTGAGCCCTTTTACTACGATGCCTGTGCTGTCTTTTTTCTTTCTTTTTCCGACTAATTTCTGAAGAATGCTTCCTGCTTTGACTTCCGGAGCTTCCTGCTTTTCAAGCTCAGGCAAAGCTTTATTCAAAATCTGCAAAGGGGTAAGTTTTCCAAAACCGACATGGGCAATAAGATCATCAATTGATTTGAATCCAAAGGTATCAGCAACCTTTTTAATTTCTCCTGATTTAACCAAAGCATTAAAATTCTGATTTTTCTTTCTAAATATCTTTTCACATATCTCTCTGCCTAAAGAATAACTTCTCTCTTTTTCCCGGGCATTGATCCAGGATCGGATTTTAGTTCTGGCTTTTACTGTCTTTACAAAGTTAAGCCAGTCAGGGCTTGGAGTGTGGCCTTTGGTTGTGACAATTTCTATTTTATCACCGGTCTTTAATTGATGGGGCAGCGGCACCAATTTCCCGTTGACCTTTGCCCCTGTGCACTCAGCACCAACTTCCGTATGTATCAAATAAGCAAAGTCGACTGGTGTGGCTTTTTTAGGAAGGGTCTTGATCTCGCCCTGGGGGGTGAACACATATACTTCGTCAGGATACAGATCAATCCGTACATTTTCTAAAAATTCATCAGGATCATTATAGTTTTCCTGATTTTCCACAAGCTTTCTGATCCAGGAAAACAATTCTCCAGCACCCTCATCAACTTTCGTACCTTCTTTATAACTCCAATGGGCAGCAATTCCGGATTCTGCAATCCGGTCCATATCAGAGGTCCGGATCTGTATTTCAACCCGCTCACCCTTTGGCCCCACAACTGTGGTATGAATTGATTGATACATATTTGGTTTGGGATTGCCGATATAATCTTTAATTTTATTATAAATCGGCTTCCAGAGGGAATGGATGGCGCCCAGGGCGGCATAACAATTGGGAACCGTATCCAGGACAATTCTAAATGCAATGATATCATATACCTCATCAAATTCAAGATTCTGGGATATCATTTTTTGATAAATACTGTAATGCTGCTTATATCTTCCTTTTATTTCACATTTCAGCCCCATTTCTTTCATTTTATCGTGGAGCTTTTCATTCACTTCTTTGATGTATTCTTCTTTTTCATCTTTAGCTTTATTCACAAGGACGTCAATACGTTCATATTCGTCCTTTAAAGTATAAAAAAACGCAATTTCCTCCAATTCATACTTTATCCAGAAAATACCCAGCCGGGCGGCTATGGGAGCATAGATGTCCAAAGTTTCCTGGGCAATGGCTGCCTGTTTCTCAGGAATGCGGTGATACTTTAAGGTCCGCATATTATGTATCCTGTCCGCAAGCTTGATCAAAACCACCCTGATATCATCTGCCATGGCAAGAATCATTTTCCGCAAACTTTCTGCCTGCTGGGCGATTTTAGTTGAAAACGGCAGGGCTGAAAGTTTTGTAACACCGGAAACAATATGGGCAACACCAGGCCCGAACATCTTTTCAATGTCTTCTTTTGTTGCCGGAGTGTCTTCAATGACATCATGCAGAAGGGCCGCAGCAATACTCTCAACATCCAGCCGCATATCTGCTAAAATATCGGCCACCTCAAGAGGGTGGGAAAGGTAGGGCTCCCCAGAAAGTCTGATCTGGCCTTCATGAACTCTTGCCGAGTAAATATAGGCCCTATCTATTATATCTAAATCCCCTTCGGGATTATACTCCTCTATTTTATCCAGTATGTCGGTAATCCTGATCATAAGAAATACTTAGTAAGCTTTAGCAAAAAGAACCCTTCTTGAGCTTGGGTTATCACAACAAATACAGCGCCCTTCTTCAGTGGGACTGTCAAAAGGAATACACCGGATGGTGACGGACAGATCTTTTTTAATTTTTTCTTCACATTTTTCAGAGCCACACCAATGGGCCATTACAAAGGCACCGTTATTGTATCCCTTGGTGTTTTTATACAATTTATAAAACGCTTTTTTCTCATCAATTTCAAAGGTGTGTTCTTTTTGATGGTTAACTGCCCGATTAAAAAGATTATCCTGAATATTGTCCAGAATATCTGTGATCTGTTCAATAAATTCTTCTCTGTTAATGGATTGTTTCGAACTTGTGGGTTCGTCCCTTCTGGCCATGAATACGCAATTATTTTCAATATCCCTGGGGCCCAGTTCAATCCGAATGGGAACACCTTTTTTTACCCAGTCCCAACCTCTGGCACCACCGATATCCCTGTCATCAATTTCAACCTGGATTTTTCGTTCATGAAACACTTGTTTTTCCAGTACATCTTTAAGGCTCTGGACACTTTCCATTATGGTTTGATTATCTTCACCCTTTTTTAAAATCGGAAGAATGACAACATGGGCCGGTGCAACCCTTGGCGGAAGTACCAGCCCGTCATCATCTGAGTGCACCATGATCATCCCGCCGATCATCCGGGTGGATGTTCCCCAGGATGTGGTCCAGGCATAGGCTTCTTCGCCCTCCTCATTCTGGAATTTAATATCAGATCCTTTGGCAAAATTCTGACCCAGAAAATGGGAAGTACCTGCCTGAAGCGCCCTCTTATCCTGCATCATAGCTTCAATACAGGTCGTATCATCAGCCCCGGGAAATCGTTCTGAAACTGTCTTTTGGCCCCTAATCACGGGCATTGCCAGATATTTTTCAACAAATTTTGTATAGACATCCAGCATAAGCATGGTTCTCTCTTTTGCTTCAGCCTCTGTGGCATGGGCCGTATGGCCTTCCTGCCATAAAAATTCACTGGTTCTTAAAAACATCCGGGTCCGCATCTCCCACCTAACCACATTGGCCCACTGGTTTAAAAGAAGTGGAAGATCCCTGTAACTTTCCGTCCATCTGGACATGGATTCTCCGATAATGGTTTCAGACGTAGGACGAACAATTAATGGTTCAGCAAGTTTTCCCGCCGGCTTTAAACCGCCTTTGTCATCCTTTTCAAGTCTGTGATGGGTAACAACAGCACACTCTTTGGCAAATCCTTCCACATGTTCAGCCTCTTTTTCCAGATAACTTAAGGGAATAAACAAAGGAAAATATGCATTTTTAACCCCTGTTTCCTTAAACATGATATCCATCTGGTGCACGATATTTTCCCAAAGTGCATATCCCCAGGGTTTTATCACCATGCATCCCCTGACAGGTGAATTTTCAGCCATATCCGATGCTTTAACCACTTCCTGATACCAAGCTGCATAATCTTGTTCCCGGGTTGGGGAAATAGCTGATTTATTCTTTTTGCCCATTCAATTCCTCCGAATTTTTTGTCATATTATCAATTTCGTCCAGCAATTGGTCCACAAGTTTATCCTGGGCTATTTTTCGGATCACTTTCCCTTTTTTAAATAAAATCCCCACGCCGTCACCACCTGCAATCCCAATATCAGCTTCCTTTGCTTCTCCAGGACCGTTTACAACGCATCCCATAATAGCAACTTTAATCTGGTAAGGCTGTTCAAGTAAAGCTTTTTCTACTTTCTCTGCAATTTTAAAAAGATCAATCTTACACCGCCCGCAGGTGGGGCAAGAAATTAGTTCAGGGCCTCTGTTTCTGATTCCCAGGGCCCTTAATATTTCAAACCCTGTCCTGATTTCTTCAACAGGATCCCTTGTCAATGAGACCCGGATAGTATCACCAAGGCCCTGGGCCAGCAACATACCGATGCCAATGGCTGATTTTGTGATACCGGCATAAAGACCACCGGCCTCTGTTACTCCCACATGAAACGGCACATCTGTTTTTGAAGACAATAATTGGTAAGCCTTCACGGTTCTTGAAACATCTGAGGCTTTCAGGGAAACCTTAATATCATAAAAATTTAAATCTTCAAGAATTTTTATATTACGCAATGCACTTTGTACCATGGCTTCCGCAGTTGCTCCCATGCGCTGTTCAATCTGCTTTTCAAGGGAGCCTGCATTCACGCCGATTCTTATTGGAATATCATACTCTTTTGCACAGTCCACTACAGCTTTGATCTTTTTTGTTTCCCCGATATTGCCGGGATTAATTCTTAAAGCATCTGCTCCTGCCCTTGCTGATGCTAGGGCCAGCCTGTAATCAAAATGAATATCTGCTATAATGGGGATGGTGATTTGCTGTTTGATCTTCTCAATAGCCTGGGCAGCTTCCATATCCGGAATTGCCACCCGTATGATTTCACACCCTGCCTTTTCAAGGGCCATTATCTGCCGGGTCGTAGCTTTCACATCCTGTGTCTGAGTATTGGTCATGGACTGGACGGAAATAGATGCCTTAGAGCCTATTTTAACATTTCCAATACTTATTTGACGGGTTTGCCGTCTTTTTTGAACCAATGACATCTTAAATTTTCCTGCAATTTA
>JABIYQ010000655.1 GCA_018702715.1 Desulfobacula sp.
CCGGCAGGTTGATGATCGGAAAACAAGACGGGGCTCCAAATTTTTGCATGAGATTGTTTGAAATGGGCAAGGACGGCTTTACCCCAAGGCATACCCATGCCTGGGAGCATGAAGTATTTGTCCATGCAGGCAAGGGAGAAGTATTTATAGAGAACAAATGGCATCCCGTATCAGCCGGCTCAGCCATATTTGTTCCGGCAAATATTGTGCACCAGTTCAGGAACATTTCCGAACAAGCCTTTATATTTGTCTGTCTGATTCCTTCGGGAGCACCTGAATTATAATGGGTTTACGATCTTGTGTAGGAAAAAACAGTCAATTTATAGTGGGTGTTCACAAGCCCGCGTTTAAGGTTAAAAATATGAGGGAACATGCGTATTTTGAAACTCTTGGACAATTAGAAGACGGCACCAGGATTGACAATTGCGTCAATTTTCCAGAAGAAGATCTTTATGAGCCCCATGCAGATATAATCTATGAGATTGCCAACCCGTTTGCCTTTAGGGGCACAACTTACATTAACTCTGCATGGGCTGATATAAAGGCTGCCCATCCTGAAGCAATACGTATTTTGGAGCCGGAACCCTGTTCTTTGATTAAAAATTTTGAACAATTCTGCAAAAATAAAAACACAGGGACCAAAGAAAAAAAAGATCTTCTGGACATTCTGCCGCATCCACTGCTCATTGCACTTGCCCAGTCTTCTTCAGATCCAGAAGAGCTGATACTTCTGGCTAAAAAATCATGCAAGATTCTTTTTGATTCCAAAGGCCGGACCCCTGCTGGAATCGGTTATAAAAAAACAAAGAATAATTCACTTACCCCGGATATCTATGATCATGAGCTTTTTGAAGTTCTTGTGAACAATATTTATCTTCCGGATGACTATAAAAATACTCTGGTATTAAAACCCGGTGTACAGGGAAACAATGAAATTACCGGAGAATATTTATCCCAAAATGGGAACACCCATGTTTTTGAATATTTGAGACGCAATTCCTATATTCCCTGGGGTCATTTTGCATCCAATATGGCAAATGATACCATACGTTACAAAGCTTGCGATCTTTGCCTGGAAGATATGACCGGTATTCGCCATTTATACTATCAGCGTGTATTTATAAGGCTTGCCCAAAGTCTTGACATTCGCTTTTCAGAAAAAAGAAAATGCCTTACTCAAAATGAACTTGAAGATCTCAGAAATAAAATACAAACAAAACTTAAACAATCCCCCGGCCCGCTCCTGGATTTTGACAGTTCCTTGTGGGGCTGGAACTTTGGATTTGGATATGCCCAGTCCGGACACAGACTTCATGCCTCCCACCAGATGATCCACCAGCAGAACGCCATGGTCCCAAAGTACGTTCAAACAAACTCAGATCAAAAGATTCCATCTTTTGCAAGCGGTGATCTAATCCATGATTTTATTGAACAATACAGAAAAGATAGCGGTAACCCTTTTTTTGAAACTTATTTAAGTGCCATAAAAAACAATACCAGAACAGATGGTAAAGCAATGGGTGAATCCTCCCTGATCCTGATGGAAGATGACCATACCATCTTGTTTGTACCAAAAGCCCAGATTTCCGAGTGGGAATTGCAACTTATGCCTAAAACCACCTGCGGCAATATTCTTGAAGCAAATACACAAATGCGCAGTTCACTGGACAAGGCTATCCTGACCGCTGTAAAAGTCATAGAATCTCTGGGTGCAAAAATGGTTACCACCATTGAATTTTCAAAACGATTTGATTCTAAAAGTTCTGACCAGCGCCTGCTTTATTCATTTCTCCCTAAACTTCCCCATGCACCGGACACATTTTCCGAAGCACAATTGAGATGGATCAGCGGATGTTACCCGGAAGATTTTGCCCATGCCTGCCGTATGGCAATCAAGAATTTTAAATAAGGAATACAAAATGCTGCTGCATGATTTTATTTATGAGTGGGATGGTAAAAGTAATAAAGGCGAAAAGCCTGTTTCATGGTGGCCGGGATCCTATCGGGTAAAAATTGTAAGGATAGCAACAGACAAGACCAATATCAGCTACCTTGTACACACTGCTGTAATTTTGAAAAATGCCAAGGCCAATCCTACAATGAATACATCTTTAAAAAACTATATCCATAATTTTGCCCAGATAATATCAAAGGAATATGATCTTAATATCGACAAAACTTTGTGGATTGAGCTGGGTGATGAAATCCGGGTAGCAAATTTGAACCCTGAACAAAAGCTGGTCTCCAAACAAAAGCTGGTCCCTGAAATACTTTATGCCGTATCCTGGCGACCCATCCGCCCCAACGAGCTTGCAATAATAAAATCCTATATTAAAGACATGTAGAAAAACCAATAGCCCCTTAAATTTTATCTTACTTAAAAATCAAACAATTCCCTGATCCATCATTGAATCCGCCACCTTAATAAACCCCGCAATATTGGCACCATTCACATAGTTGCCCGGGGTTCCATATTCTTCTGAAGCAGAAAGACACGATTGATGAATATTTTTCATAATGCCCTTGAGTTTGTCTTCGACGTCTTCACGAGACCATTTGATCCGCATGGAGTTCTGGGACATTTCAAGACCTGATACTGCAACACCACCGGCATTGGCAGCCTTGCCCGGTGCATAGAGAATTTTATTATCTAAAAAGATGTCAACACCTTCCGGCGTCGTCGGCATGTTCGCCCCCTCACTGACCATATACACACCTTTATTGATAAGGTTCTGAGCATCTTTGGCATTGATTTCATTCTGGGTGGCACTTGGAAAAGCGCAATCGGCTTTTCTGTCCCAGAGCGAATTATGATCAGATCCGGAATCCCGGGCTGTATACACAGATTCCGGATATTTTTCAGCGTAATCCTTAATTCTGCCACGTTTTGCATTTTTCAGATACATGACATACCCAAGTTTTGCTTCATCAATACCTTTTTCATCATAGATATATCCGGAAGAATCAGAGAGCGTAACAACCTTTGCTCCCAGCTGGTTTAATTTTTCAGTGGTGTACTGGGCAACATTCCCTGAACCTGAAACCAGGCAGACTTTATCTTTAAGGTTTTCTTTCCTTGTGGCCAGCATTTCCTGGGCAAAAAAGACTGCACCATATCCTGTTGCTTCCGGTCTGATCAAACTTCCGCCCCAGTTAAGGCCTTTGCCTGTCAAAATACCTGAGAATTCATTTTTTAATTTTTTATACATCCCGAAAAGGTACCCGATCTCTCTACCGCCTACTCCGATATCCCCTGCAGGAACATCTGTATTATGCCCTAAATGGCGGAAAAGTTCGCACATGAAGTTTTGGCAAAATCTCATGACTTCATTATCTGATTTGCCCATGGGATCAAAGTCTGATCCACCTTTCCCACCGCCAATGGGTAGAGTTGTCAATGCATTTTTAAATACCTGTTCAAAAGCAAGAAATTTCATGATGGAAAGGTTGACTGAAGGATGAAAGCGAAGTCCCCCTTTGTATGGTCCAATGGCACTGCTCATCTCAATTCTAAAGCCTCTGTTAACATGAACTAACCCTTGGTCATCCAACCAGGGAACCCTGAACTGGATCACACGTTCCGGCTCTACAATTCTTTCCATAATCCTGGCATGTCGATATTCAGAATTTTTATCCAGAACCGGTTTTACTGATTCAGCAACCTCTGTTACTGCCTGATGAAATTCTTTCTCAAAAGGATCTCTTGCAATGACAATATCCATTATTGTATCCATTTTCTCTCCTCTATCTTTTTAAAATTATATTTGGCCTTTGATGCAACGCAGTAGATGGGCCAAAAGACAAGCAATTTCGTTTGCTTTATAAAATTTGCGGTCCTTATCTAAAGCAATATATAATGGGCAATTTTTAAAGAATAAAAATATTAGAAATAAAGGAAAATAAATATCATAACATTGACATGCATAAAGTGTATGGTTAGAATCAAAGTATTCAAGGGGCTAAATAACCCTGAAAAATAAATAATTGAATAAGGAGAGTTTTACAATGATTGATTTGACAGATCCTGCTAAAGTGCAGATAAATGAATATTTCCAGGGCAAAGAACCTACGCCCATTAGGATTTTTCTAAATTCAGGCGGCTGAGGCGGTCCATCACTTGCCATGGCTCTGGATGAGCCAAAAGATACAGATGACAGCTTTGACGTTAAAGGCTTAAAATTTGTTGTTGACAAAGAATTTATGCAAAAAGCTGAAAATATTAAAATCGATTTTACCGGGATGGGATTTCACCTTGATTCCAATATGGAAATCGAAGAATCCGGATGCGGAAGTTGTGGCTCCGGCGGTTCCTGTGGGGACTGATAATAACAATTCCCTTTAAGGGAAAAGGTGACCACTTATGTTGGCCACCTTTTCCCTTAAAAGTCTGTTTTTGTTTTTATTTTAAGATTTATTTATTTTTTCCTTTAAAGTGTTTTGATTGTTTTGGCAATTTAGATTAAAATATCTAATGCAAGACCCATCTTTACAATCCTACCCAGCCTAATCTTTTCAGGGCTAATCTTTTCCAGGTTAATCTTTCGACTTTATTACAATCAAACAACCATTTTTTATGGAAACTGATGCTAAGGTCTTTTTAAAGGAATTGCTGATACCAAGACAAGATCCCATCTCTAATGTTTTATTCGTCAGGGGATATTCAAGACCTTTTAAAGTTACTCCTGTTACTTTGTTTGTAATGGGGATAATGGATAAAAAATCTTTGGGCCCGCCTTTAAGTTCTATAAAATCCCTTACTAGATGAATTTGATTATTCTTATTTATAATTCTGGCAGGTATATTTAGTCGGGCAAGTTTTTCTAATAAAAAGATATTGGCCAGTGTATGATCCATCCTGGAGCCGGTGACACCTAACAATGTGATGTCTGTTGCATTGTTTTCCAGAGCCCAGGAGAGGCAAAGTTCAGTATCGGTTTGGTCTTTTTGTGAAGAAAAGGTCAGAGTCTTTATTTGTTTTTTTTCAAAAAACTGTTGATCCTTTGGAAGGATTGAATCAAAATCGCCTATCATTACATCGGGTAAAATATTTAATGCTCTTAAATGCCTGGCACCGCCATCAGCACTTATAATCGTCTGAGCATCCTTGATCCAGTCTAAAGTTTGTTTTGTGTAATCAAGGTCTCCATTGGCTATTATTACACATTTCATAGGCAGTTTAGTACCATGAAAACATATGAATTAAAACCCGAATCTTTTTAACATATCTTGACTATTTGTCCGCTAACTTATATTTTTCCTGGAAATGAAAAGTTTTAATATGATAAACAGATATATTTTTAAGGAACTACTGTCTCCCTTTGTCATCAGCCTGTTTTTTCTAACATTTGTTTTTTTGATGACACGAATACCGGAAATCACCAATATAGTCGTGAACTATAACGCAGATATTTCGGCCATTGCGTTGATGATTATTTATACTCTTCCAAGATTTTTAGAATTTACCATTCCCATGTCAATTATGATTTCCATCCTTTTAACGATCATGCGAATGTCACAGGAAAATGAGATCGTCGCGCTAAAAGGTGCTGGAGTATCCCTATATAAATTATTACCGCCAGTGCTGATTTTTTGTCTTTTAGGGGTTTTTCTAACAGTGGGTATTACTGTTTTTGGTGTGGCCTGGGGAAAATTATCCATTAAAAAGAAAAGTATTGAAATTGCAAGAACAAGTATTGATGCTGCTCTGCAGGAAAGACAATTTAATTCAGAGCTGGAAGATATCATGATTTATGTCTCCCATGTGGACATAAAAACAAAAGAATTAAAAGATGTCTTTATTGAAAACAGAAGAACAAAAGGGGTCATAAGCATTTCTATTGCTCCTTCAGGAAGATTAATACGGCTTAATGATGAGCAAGTATATACCATAAGACTTTATAATGGAGTCATCAATCAAGTGGATATTGAGGATGGCTCTGTAAGCAATATTCAATTTGAAAATTATGATATTAATATTGATTTGAACCTCATGGATAAAGGCAAAGGGGAAATAGCCAAAGAGCTGGATGAAAGAAGCCTGACAGAACTGGTTAAGTATATAAGGTCAAAGCCTAAACATAAAGGGAACTTGAACTCAGCGCTCATGGAATTTCATGAGAAATTTTCTATTCCATTAGCCTGCCTGTCTCTGGGTCTGCTTGCATTTCCATTGGGAATTCAATCGGCATCTCTGAGACGTTCTTCCGGATTCGGGCTGGGTATTTCCTTTTTCCTTTTATATTATTTTCTACTGGCCATTGGATGGTCAGCAGGTGAAACAGGTGATTATCCTCCTGTTTTAGGTATGTGGCTGCCAGATGTCATTATGGGGGGAATAGGCATTTTTTTTCTTGTCAGAAATGCCAGGGAAGAACCGGTCACATTTCCGGCTTTTGTAAAAACGGCTGTAAAGGCAGTCAAAAATAGAATTAAACGGAAAATATGACTCGTCTACATAAATATTGGTTAAAGGAATTTTTTAAATTTTTTTCTATCATCCAGCTGATGATCCTGGTGCTGTTTGTAATTATTGATTATCTTACTAGAATGGATAAATTTTTAAATTCAGACCTTTCCCTTATCGGCGCATTTGGATATGTCCTGCTTAAAGTTCCTTTCATGTTTGTTCAACTGACCCCGGCAAGTATTCTATTGGCAACAATTACGGTTTTTGCGCTGATGAACAGAAACAATGAGCTTTTAGCCATAAGGTCTTCTGGTATCAGTATCTATTATCTCGTAAAACCTGCCATCATGGTGGGTGTGACTCTTGGCGTTTTAATGTTTTTTTTGGGGGAAACCATTATTCCTATTTCCATATCCAAGGCAAATTTTATTAAATACAATACAATAAAAAAAAAGAAGAATTATTTTTCTGCAAAAAAGGACATCTGGATAAAGTCTGAAAACAGACTGATCCACATCAACTTTTATGATCCTGTTAATCAATCTGTTGCAGGTATCACCATTACATCCTTAAGAAAAAATTTCACCCTTGAGTCAAGAATTGATGCTAAAAAAGGATATTTTGAAACAGGTAAATGGGTGTTTGAAGATATTATCGAGCAAACCCATGCGGAAAACACTATGGATTATGATGTAAAATTATACGATAAAAAACATATCCCCCTGACATTTAAGCCGGAAGACCTGGGAGATGTTGCAAAAAAATCCGTCGAAATGAGTTTTTTTGAATTGAAAAAATACGTTAATAAGGTTGAAGAAGAAGGATATAATGCAAGAACCTATAAAGTTGATTTAAATGGGAAAATCGCATTTCCCTTTATCTGCATCATTATGGCTTTGACCGGGGCGGCCACGGGTATGCGATCATTTGTAAAAGAAAATATTCCAGTGGCGATAGCCATTGGTGTTGTGATCGCATTTATGTATTGGATCATGTATGGATTTTGCCTCTCAATGGGATATGGATCTATTTTGCCGCCTATCATAAGTGCATGGGCGGCTAATCTGTTTTTTTTGTGCTTTGGAACCCTTTATTTAATCAACACTGAGTAATGACAGTAAAAAGCAAAGCAAATGGCTATTTTATATAAAACAATAATTAATATAATATTTTTGATTATTTTTCCGGTTTTGCCGATTATCTATTTTTTTTCGGAGAAAAGAAGGGCGAACATGCTTTCAAGGCTTGGGTTAAGAACAAATCTGAAGCCTAAGCAAATCGGAAAAAAAAGGATCTGGATACATGCCCTTTCAGTGGGCGAAGTCATATCATCTTTACCATTTGTCAAAGCATTAAAAAAACAGCACAAAAATTTGGATATTGTTTTTACTGCCTCAACAAAGACCGGATTTGATATGGCAACGAAATTATTTTTAAAAAAAGATGACATGTCGACAGATCAATTGGGATATTTCCCCTTTGATCTGGGTTGGTCTGTTAAAAAAATAACCCGGGCTATAGAACCTGATGCTGTTGTTATTGTTGAGACAGACCTGTGGCCCAATTTTCTACATGAAATGAAAAAAAATAAAACACCCGTTGTATTAATTAATGCCAGGCTTTCAAAACCCTCTTTAAAAGGATATTTATTTTTTAGAAAATTTTCTTCCATGTTTTTTTCTTCTTTAACAATGATTATGGCACAAACTGTTTTGGATAAAGAACGGTTTCAAAGAATTGGAGTTGATCCGAACAAAATATTAGTTACGGGTAATATCAAGTTTGACCAACCCCTTGAGGATATGGATCAAGAAACGCGTAAAGCCATGATGGATAGGTTTGGTATGCAAAAGGATACAAAGGTCTTTATTGCCGGTTCCACCCATGAAGGAGAAGAAAACATCCTTTGTAAAGTGTATAAAAAAGTGAAGAAAAACTTTCCAGGTTTTGTAATGATTCTTGCCCCAAGGGACCCCAAAAGATGCTCAAAAATTTTATCATATTTTTTGTCCAATGATGTTCATACTGTTTTAATGTCCAAAATGGATGAATTCAATGATTGTCCAAATGTTATCCTGGTGGATAAAATGGGAGAGCTTTTCAAACTTTATGCAATTTGCGATGTGGCATTTATCGGTGGATCAATGGTAAGTCAGGGGGGGCATAATCCTCTGGAGCCGGCAGCTTTTTCCAAACCCATTCTTTTTGGTGATGATATGTCTGATTTTTTGTTGATTTCAACCTGGCTTCTGGATCATGGAGGTGCCAAAAGGGTTTCATCAGAACAAGACTTAAGCAAAGAACTTGAAACTCTTTTTTTCAACAGGCAGGTGCAGCAAAATATGGGGAGTAAAAATTTTGAGGTTTTTTCAAGAAATTGTGGAGCTGTGAAAAGAATTATAAAAAATATGGAGCAACTTCATATTGTTTGAAAAATATTTAAATAAATTAGAAAAAAGACTGACTCAAATTTCAAGTTGCAATTATGAGCCTATCATATTTTCCTTTGAATGGTTTGCCGTTGCAATTTCATATGGCTATGGTTTTGGTGTAAGGTTTCGGCTCTGGCTATATCGCAAAGGAATTTTAAAACAAAAAAAGCTGTCCTGCTTTGTTATTTCCGTTGGAAATATTGTTGTTGGTGGAGCAGGAAAAACGCCCATGGCCATTTATCTGGCACAGGTTTTAAAAAAAATGGGAAAACAGACACTTGTCGTAAGTCGTGGGTATAAGGGCACGTATAAAGATTCTTCAGTCATTGTTTCCAATGGGGATAAGATTTTTTTAGGAGTAAAAGAGTCAGGGGATGAACCTTATATGATGGCCAAAAGGAGAGCATTCCCTGTGGTGATAGGTAAAGACAGATTTAAGGCTGGAATAAAAGCAATTAATGCCTTTAATCCTGATGTGATTATACTTGATGATGGATTTCAACATTTAAAACTGGGTAGAGATCTTGATTTATTGCTTTTGGATTATATATCCCCTTTCGGCAATAATAGATTGCTTCCAGCTGGTGGATTAAGGGAATCTTGCCGGATGTCTGCGCAAAGAACTGATGCCCTTATTTTTACGAGATGCCGGAATGTTGATGAAAATGCAGAAACCAATGAACAAGTGCTACAGCATTATCAAGATTGCTCCAGGTTTAAAACCTTTCACAGGCCTTTTGTTTTTAAACACATTGTTGGCAACTCAAATTTCAAAAACCCCATAATGGATGTTAAAGCGTTAAAAGGGAAAAAGGCTGTCCTTTTTTCAGGAATTGCAAAAAATGCTTCTTTTTATAATACAATAAAAGATTTGGGTGTTAATGTCCTGGATCATCTTGAATTCAAAGATCATTACAGGTATAAGGAGTCTGATATTTTAGCTCTTCACAACTCGGCAAAAAAGTTTTGTGCCGATGTTGTTTTGACAACTGAAAAGGATTGGGCAAAGCTTGATCAGGATTCAAAATGGGGATTGGATTTAGTTGTGATCGGTATTCAAATAGAGTTTGAACATCCTCAAACGTTTGAATCTTTTTTACATTCAAGGTTAGAACGCAATGAGTGATGACAGAATATACAAGCTGATAAAGCTGATGGTGGCTTTATTGTCAATGCTGCCAAGGAGGGTTTTAAGTTTTTTCTCAGACCTGTTGGGACTTATCTGGTATACTGTGGATAAGCGCCATAAGAATGTTGTTCTTGAAAATGTTAATTTTGCCTATCCGGGAAAATTCTCTCCAGAGCAAGCCCACAGATTTGCAAAAGTTGTTTTTAAGAACGTTACAGGCATTCTTTTTGAGGTTATCTGGTCCCATCGTAAAACCTGGGATGAATTATCCCGGGATGTTTCCATTAAAGGTGTAAAAAATCTGGAAATTGCTAAAAAAAAGGGCAGGGGCATTGTCCTTTTATGCAGTCATTTAGGGAATTTTGAGCTGGGTGGTGCCGTCATTGCAAAAGCGGGTATCAATCCCTATGGAGTTTATCGGAAATTTGATTTTCAACCCATTGAGCGGTTTATACTTGAAGTCAGACAACGATTTGGAACAACAATGATTCCTTTAAGGGGGGCTTCTAAAAAAATTGATACAATTTTAAGAAATAATGGTGTTGTCGGCACCCTGTTGGATCAGAGTGTTGACTGGTACAAGGGAGTTTTTGTTGATTATTTTGGAAGACCGGCATGTACAAATGATGGCCTTGCAAAGCTTGTTTTACGATCAAAAGCCGCCGTAGTTCCAGTGTTTGCTATAAAGGAAAATAATCATTATATTGTGGAATTTTTACCTGAAATCCCTTTGGAGATCACAGGAGATCCTATCAAAGATATTGAAAACAATACCCAGAACTATGTATCTTCCATAGAGTCTACGATCAGACAATACCCGGAACAATACTTCTGGGTGCATAATAGATGGAAGACCCAACCCTATTGTGTCCTTAAAGGCAATTAATCAATATATGGGATTTATCAAACTTACAGACACCTCCCGGGCCAGGATATTGATACGTGCGGCCAATTGGGTAGGTGATGCCATAATGACCACCCCTGTAATCCGGGCTGTCAGAAAAAATTTTCCAAAAGCAACCATTACAGTCCTGGCTAAACCCTGGGTGATCCCTGTCTATGAAAATAATCCTTATGTGGATGAAATGATGGTTTATGACAACAATAAGCGCCATAAAAAAGGATTGGGAACCTTAACGCTTGCCAAAGACCTAAGAGGCCAAAAGTTTGATCTGGCCATATTGATGCAGAATGCATTTGAGGCAGGACTTATTTCTTTTCTCGGCCGTATTAAAGAGCGGGTCGGATACAATACAGATGGGAGAGGGTTCCTTTTAAACAGAGGTATAAGACTGGATCCAGCACTGAAAAAGGGGCATTTAATCGATTATTATATCGGTATTTTAAAAGGTGCAGATTTAGCAGATGACGGCAGGGGACTTGATTTGTTTCTTTGTGAATCTGACAGGGAATTTGCCGATAATTTTTTAGAACAGGAAAAATTTGATTTATCTCAACCTGTTATTGGTATTAATCCAGGTGCAACAGGTGGTACAGCAAAAAGGTGGTTCCCCCAAAGATATGCAAAAGTGTGTAAAATCCTTGCCAAAAGATTCAATGTTAAAATATTGATTTTCGGTGGTCCGGCAGATTTTGAGCTTGGCAAATATATTGCCGGATTGTCTAAGGATTGCTGTATCAATATTGCCGGTACAACCAGTCTTGGCCAGGCCTTTGCGCTCATCGAAAAATGTTCGCTGTTTATTACCAATGATTCAGGGCTAATGCATGCTGCCGCAGCCTTAAAAATCAACCAGATAGCAGTGATAGGTTCGACGGATTTTGTAGCCACAGCGCCATCAAATAAAAACAGTATCATGGTCAGAGCAAAGGTTCCATGCAGTCCCTGCTTAAAAGACGTCTGTCCCAATGACCATGAATGTATGGATAAAATCAGTGTTGACATGGTCATGGAAACCTGTAAGTCTCTTTTGAAAGCTAATTGGTAGAAGACTTAAAAGGGGCATTTTTTGTTTGATAACATAAAAAACATATTGATCATAAAACCGAGCGCTCTGGGAGATATTGTCCATTCCCTTCCTTTTTTAGCGGTTATAAAAAAACAATTCCCCAATACTAAAATAGACTGGGTCGTGGCCCATGGGCTTCATAAATTTCTTGAAGGTCACCCAATGATTGACAAATTATGGGTAATTAAAAAAGACCAGTGGAAAAAAATCGGCAATCTAAAGCATACCATCAAAGAGGTAAATGAACTTAGAAAAGGCCTGCAGGCTTCTGATTATGATGTTTCCATAGATCTTTCAGGCCTGTTAAGGTCGGGAATTATAAGTAAATTTTCAAAGGCCGTAATCAAGCTTGGATTTATAGAGTCAGACGAAGGAAGTTCTTTTTTTTATACCCATAAAGTCCATGGATCAATGAATATTCATGCCATAGACCGATATCTTGAAATAGCAAAATTTATGGGGTGTTCCATTAATAAAACAGATAGAATTCAATATCCTTTTGCGCCCTTTGATCCTGACCCGCCCCTATTAAAAAACCTTCCAAAAGATTTTGTTGTTATGAGCCCCTCAGCAGGCAAACCAGCTAATCGCTGGCATGCACAAAAATTTGGCAGACTTGCCGCAAAACTCATGATTCCAACGGTTGTTATTGCAAGTCAAGCTGAAGCGGATATTGCCAAAAAAGTTGTAGTGCATTCCAATGGAAAGGCCATATCCGTGGCAGGTAAAACAGGATTAAAAGACCTTGTTGCCCTGATTAATAGAGCTCGTTTTTTTGTCTGTAATGATACAGGACCCATGCATATTGCAGCAGCGCTAAATGTTCCGGTATTTGCTATTTTTGGCCCGGCTAACCCCATCAGAACCGGTCCCTATGGTACGATCCATACTGTTATTCAAAAAAAAATGGATTGCGCCCCATGCTATGCAAAAACCCCCTGTTCCCATTTCAGGTGCATGAATGAGTTAAATGTTGAAGATGTTTTTACTATAATAGATCAAAAGGTCGCTCAAACATGAAAGTATCTGTGATCATTACAACATATAATCGTGTGGATGCACTCAAAAGGGTTTTGGACGGTCTTTTGTCCCAGACCAGGCTTGCTGAGCAAATTATTGTTGCTGATGATGGATCAGATAATCACACAAAAACAATGCTCCAACCCTATCTTGATAAAAGCAGAATAAATATTTTGCATGTTTGGCAAAAGGATTTGGGTTTTAGAGCGGCACGGATTAGAAACATGGCCATTGCCAAATCTAATGGTGACTACCTGATCCTTTTAGACGGGGATTGTATCCCGGAAAAACACTTTATCCAGGATCATCTGGCTCTGGCACAAAAAGGATATTTTTTCCAGGGGAAAAGGGTCATTGTGGGCAAGTTCGTTGAACGAGAATTTAACCATAAAACCTGTAATTCAAAAACCATATTAATGATTCATGCATTAAAAAAAGAGATATCCAATTGCCACCATATTTTTAGAATCCCTTTTTTCCCTTCATACACCACAAGTAAACTGTCCGGAGTAAGAAGTTGTAATATGGGGCTGTTCAGGGATGATATCAGGGCTGTTAACGGGTTTAATCATGATTTTGAGGGATGGGGCAGGGAAGACTCGGAATTTGTTGTGCGGCTATTCAAATATGGTTTAAAAAGAAAAGAAAATCCTTTTAAGGCTATTTGTTTTCATTTATGGCATCATGAGAATAAAAGAAATCGTCTTGAGAAAAATGACAAGATGCTTAAAAACGCAACAGAATCGGAATCATTTTTTTGTAAATCAGGACTGAATGAATTTGATTGAACAAAAAAAAAGACATATCAATGTCTCAACAGGAGATTAAAAATTTAAAAGTGTCAAAATTATCTGTTTATATTATAGCTTTTAATGAAGAAGAGAAAATAAAACAGGCACTTCAAAGTGTTGAATGGGCAGATGAAATAATTGTTGCAGACTCTTTCAGTACTGATAATACAGCCTTGATTGCAAAAGAGTTTGGGGCAAAGGTGATTCAGATACCATTTAACGGGTTTGGAGAACTTAGAAATATTGCCATTAAAGCTTGCAGTCATAATTGGATATTCAGTCTTGATTCTGATGAGCGATGTACAAAAAGCGCCAAAGAAGAGATACAAAACATTATTAATTCCAAAGACAGCCTTGATGCCTATTATGTTCCGAGAAGAAATTATTTTATGGGAAAATGGATCAGGCATGCAGGATTTTATCCAGACTTTCGGCAGCCCCAGATATTTAGAAAAGGGGTGTTAAAGTTTAAGAACGATGCAGTCCACGAGCGATATGAAGTGATAAGCAATAAAGAATGCGGCTATTTAAATTCTTTTATTAACCAGGTACCGTTTAAAAATCTTGAGGAAGTGATTCATAAATCCAATCGATACTCCACACTGGGTGCAAAAAAATTACAGGAAACAAACAAAAAATCCGGAATGTCAAAAGCCTTGCTGCATGGCATTTGGGCAGCATTTACAATGTATATCTTAAAACTTGGATTTTTAGATGGATGGCCGGGCTTTATAATTGCTCTGGGAAATTTTGAAGGGACCTTTTATAAATATGCAAAGTTTTATTTAAAAGACAAGGGTCTTGATTCTTTTCTAAATACAAAGTTTCCAGACGGATAAGGGTATGACTGGTCTTTTTTTAACGCTTATATGCTTTTCCGGGTTTGTTTTTGCAAGTATCCACTGGTTAAAGATTAAACGATCCTATGCACCCTTGTTCTCTATTTCATCCATAGGTGTATTGCTGTTTTTTTTATCAATATTCAACCAGCTTCAGAAGGGAACATTTTTTTTAATTTTTTCAGGGTTTGTGCTTTGTTTATTCTGGATCCCTTTGTATTTGAAAAAAAAGAGAGAAAAAAGCCTTTTACCTGTGTCCAGGGTTTTAATATTTTTTTTAATCCTCATCATTATCTCCTTTATCCTGACCCTTAATATGACATTTACTGTGGTTGATGATTATGTCTATTGGGGAATTATTGGGAAATATCTTTATATTAACAACCATCTTCCCATTGCAGGCTGCGCCTTAGATCCAAGAATTCTTGCATACACACCCGGCACATCTCTAATTCATTATTTCTTTTACTTTTTGATGGGCAAATACAGTGTCCACATATCTTATTTTGCACAGAATATTATTTTAATATCTGCTCTTTTTGTGGTGGTTGACAGGGAAAATATTAAAAGATCTGTTGTTTATATCGGTATCCTTGTCATCCTTATGACAGTGTTTTTTGGGAGCGTTTTTACAAAACTCCAGGTTGATTATCTTCTTTCCATCACTTGTTTTTCAATTTTCTGGATCTATTACAATGAAAAAAATATTCATTTGAAATTGCTGACATTGTCCATGCCTTTATGCTTTCTTTTCCTTATCAAAGAGATCGGATTTATGCTGGGATTGATGATTGTGGCCTTTATTGCTCTTGATGTTTTGGCGGATAAGAAAATTGATTGGAAAAACAAACTCAAACCGCTGGCTTTTATAATTTTGACGGGTGCTGCATTATTATTGTTAAAAAAATTATGGATCAGCCACATCACTGCCATGGGTTTCGTGGAATTTGCCAATGCCATTCATTGGGAATCCATAAAAGATACCTTACATATTTTTTCCAATGGGCAAATTCAAAAAGGATTTTTGATTTTCATAAAAGAGGTTTTTATTGGACCGGCTGACAGACTCAATATTCCCTATTTGTTTTGGTATATTATGATTGCTATTTTATGGTATAAAAGCTTAAAAACATGCCAGAATAAAGACAAATCAAGATTTTTTTTATTTTCAGGGATGGTCTTTATATCATTATTCCTCTATTTGTTTTTATTATATTGTTTACAGATAATTATTTTTAAAGTTGGAAGTGCTTTTGACCATACAATGGGTTTTAGCCGATATTTTAACATATTGTTTTCGCCAATTATTTATATTGCAACCCTTACTTTTTTTCACACTATTATTTTTACCAAATATGAAGCTGGCAAAAAAATATTATACCCATTAACTTGTGTTGTTTTACTTGTTTTAAGCCTTTCAAGGGTAGAAGTATATTTGAATCAGGAAAAACAGGATATCCAAATTCAAAAGGTTTCAAAAAGGATTGAAGATAAAATAAATAACGATATAAATTCTATTGGCATCATTACCGGGAAAAATGATAATATAGCAAATGTACAATTTCAATATCATCTGTTGCCAAATAAAGTTGATATAGACATTAATAGAGAATTTAAAGATCATAACCAATTGATGCAATACATTGTAAAATATGATTATGTGCTTTTATATCATCCCGAACCTTTAATTTTGGACTGGCTTCAACCCTATTTGGGAAAAGAAAAAAGTGCTGACAAGATAAGTTTTTTGCGTGTCCTAAAGGACAAATCAAAAGATAAACAATTAGAAAAAATCTCAATAGAAAGGATTCTTCCTTAAAGGGAATTCTATATGAATAAAGTATTACTCATCCCGGCATATAACCCTGAAGAAAAAATTATAGCAGTGATCAAGGGCTTGCCCAAAGGAGTTTTTGATCAAGTATTAATTGTAAATGATGGCAGCAATCCTAAATATTTGGAAATCTTTAATCAATTATCAATGATCAGAGATGTAAGCATCCTGGAACATGAAATGAATCAGGGTAAAGGGGCAGCACTTAAAACCGGGTTTTCATATATTTTAAAAAATACAAAAAACTGCCTGGGCGTTGTCACTGCAGATGCAGATGGCCAGCACTTAAAAAAAGATATTCTGGCAATTGCAGATTGCTTGAAACCCGAACAGCGGGAGTTGACCATTGGAAGCAGAACATTTGATTCAGACGTACCCCTTCGGAGTCATTTTGGCAACAAATTGACCCGGATAATCATGAAATTTGTTTTCAAAATAGATTTAAAAGATACCCAGAGCGGTCTGCGGGCAATACCATATTCGTTGCTGCCCCAATTATTAAAAATCTCTTTTAACCGGTATGAGTTTGAGATTGAGATGCTTCTTGCTGCCAAGAAAAATGGTTACAGGTTTAAAGAGATTGAGATAGATACGATTTATGAAAATAATAATATTGCTTCATCCTTTAACCCTGTTATTGATTCTGCAAGAATCTATTTTGTTCTGTTTCGCTATATCCTTGCTTCATTGATAACAGCAGCAGTTGATTATATTGTTTTTTTTGTCAGCTATGCATTTTTCCCAAAAATATTTTTTTGTACCTATGCTGCCAGACTGGTCGCTCTTTTTGTAAATTTTTTCATTTTAAAAAAGTTTGTTTTCCATTCAAAGGAAAAAATTGTCATCATTGGTATGAAGTATTTATTGATTGTGGGTATTTCAGGTTTTATTTCTTCCGTTACCATTGAATATTTTCATAATGTATTAAATTTAAATATTGTTATATCAAAAGTATCAGCCGAACTTTTGTTTTACGTTGGAATTTTTATAGCCCAAAAAGAATTTGTATTTAAAAAGGTAAATAAATAGTAATGGAAAAAAAGACAGACTGGACCCAATACTATAATTCTCCCTATAAAACTGCATCAATCACACGTAAAATAACGGGTCAAATTTTAATTAAGACAATAAAAAAATATATTGGGAATACAAAAAACCTGTCCTTAATTGAACTTGGAGGAGCAAATTCTGCTTTTCTAGAGCTCTTAATCAATGCGTTTCGCCCCAAAGAATACATTATCGTAGATAATAATCAGGCAGGGCTTGATAAAACAAAAAGCAGAATAACAAAAGACAACAATGTATCTGTTTTGAATATTGATATATTAAATCTTGATATATTAAAAAAGGATATATTAAAGAGAGGTATTCAAAAACAGGTGGATTTAGTCTTAAGCACAGGGTTGATAGAACATTTTGATAAAACAGGAACCCAAAAAGTCATAAAAGCCCATTTTGAGCTATTAAAACCAAAAGGGATTGCTGTTATGACATTCCCTACTCCTACAATACTTTATAAAATAACACGATATGCTGCAGAGGTTTTAGGAGTCTGGATTTTTCATGATGAGAGACCACTTCTGATTAAAGAAGTATTAAAAACAGCAAAAATATATGGGCATATAAAGGAATTTAAAATTATATGGCCCATTTTTTTAACTCAAGGCCTGGTTGTTTTTCAAAAAAAATGAATTTCGGAGATGATTTATGAGCAAGGAAAGATACCTTGATAAATGCCCTGTTGAATGTGATTCACCCATAGAGGCAACTAATATAATTCTTGAACAAGGTCCGCTTGAAAGATGTACTGGATGCAATCAGCTTTTCAGTCAGTGTACCAAAACAGAGTTCAACTCTTCCATGGAAGAATTCAACAGCGAAAAAGGAACATGGCCTCCACCGGAAAATGTTAAAAGCCTGGAACGCAGTACAAAAAAGACATTGGATAATATTACAAAACTTACGAATCAAAAACTTGATCAATTAAAATTATTGGATGTTGGATGTTCCAATGGAGCATTTATTTTTACTGCTAATAAATCAGGAATACAATGCGAGGGTATCGAACCTGCCAAAGAAGCGGCTCTTGCAGCCCAGAAAGCCGGTTTAAAAGTTCATCAAGGCTTTCTTGAAGAAAGCGATTTTCCAAAAGAATCCTATGATATAATTACACTTTTTGAAGTAATTGAACATCTTAAAAATCCCGTAGAATTATTAAATGCATGCAACAGGCTTTTGAAAAAAAATGGGATAATGGTTATTAGAACAGCAAATACAGACAGCTGGACTATTAGGAATTTGAAAGGTAAATGGCATTATTTTAATATAGGCAAACATGGCGGCCATATCAGTTTTTTTTGCAAAAAGTCCATTTTGGCCCTGGGTGCTCAAACTAATTTTAAAATAGAGCTATTTAATACCCATAGCGTAACATTATGCGAAAAAGAAAAAACATCTCCTGTTATATACAGGTTCTTTAAGATTATGTCAGAGATATTAAATTTACCGGCAAAACTGACCGGGAACGGTCAAGAAATGGAAGTTTATTTGAAAAAGATTTAAGTTAGAAATCTTTCCAACTATTTATTTTTTTCTAATCCAAAAAGAACTGGTTTCTAAAAAATCAAGGGAGGATAAGGCTATTTTTTCTTCTGATTTTTTAATAATTCTATCATCTTTTAATGCCGGGCATTTAGATGCCAATTCTTGAAAATGATGATCCTTTAAATATTTTAGAGCACCTATAATTTCAAAATTAGGGTTGGACGATAAAAATGCTTCCAGTAAATATTGTTCATTCCAAAATTTTACCTGATTAACAATACATTTTTCAGGATAATCCTTTGGCGTATAAATATCATGAATATGTACAATCACTCCTGGATTTAAGATGGGTAGAATTTCGAGATATTCAAATAAAACATCTCCCTGGGGTTTTATCATATGAGACGAATCAATAAAAAGTATATCATTGGCTTCTAATTGTGTAAAAATGCTTTTTTCCAAACTTTCTACAGGTTTTTTAATGAGCTGGATCGGCAAATTGCCCAACCATCCATGCCGATAAGGTTCAATGCAGATATGATGGTTTTTATGGTTGGTATTTTCCCGGCGATTCTTTTCAAGTGCCTTAGCTGACACAAGAGTGGAAAATCCACAACCAATTTCAATGAGTTTTTTTGGTTTAAAATGTCGAATTGTATTGTATAAATATTGAGCATCAATGGGCAAAAAAGAATAATTGATGTAAAAATATTCTAATTTGCCTTGAAAATTTAATGGGAATTGTTCAAATTCGCCATTAAAATTAAATTCATCCAAAATCTCTAATTGTCTGTTAACATTTAAATCCAAACCAGGCAATTCCCGTTCCTTATTAAGTGCATGCCTTAAATTTTCAGGATTCAGTAAGGGGTCGTAAAAATGGTCTAAAACCGGATAAACGCCAATCCATCTAAGGATTTTTTTTGTTATCCACATATTTTCCAAATGATTGATGTCAATCAGGCGAATCATATAAAATATTAACCCGCTTAAAAAAACAAAGGGGATCAAAATTATATCTAATATAATAAGAATGGGGGTTAGTACTAAAGTTAAAACAGGTATATATTTTTGAAATCGAAATGAATTGGGTATCATAAATATTGCTCCGGACCAGCCCCGTTTCCAAGTCCTAACTGGTGAAGTTTATAAATCCTTAAAATATCGCGGCCCATTGCATCAATCGTATGATGTTTTTCAACCATCTCAAAAGCTTTTTGAACACATTTTTGAGTATTATTTTCTTCATTTAGAACTTGAAAAATCATATCTGCAAGATTCCCGGGATCTTCACTGTTAAAGAGCAGGCCGGTTTTGTCGTGTTCAATAATATCCGGGATTCCACCGCTTTTTGAACCCACTACAGGGCATGAACAATACATGGCTTCCAAAAGGGCCTGGGGTACGCCTTCAAAGGGAATGCCACTTTTGCCCCTTGATGCCAGGATCTTGCAGTCAAATGCTCTGTAGTAGGCCCAGACATCATCTTTTGGACCCAGGATATGGACCCTTTTTCTTATTTGTAATTTGTCTGCAAGAACCCATAGCGATTCGATATATTCTTTTGAGCTGTCTCCTACAAAAACCAGATCGTGACCAATAATTTTTCCTGCAATTTTTTCAAAGGATTTGATAATCGTGTCAGCACCTTTGGCCGCAGATACTCTTCCTACAAAGCCCAAAAATCTTGTTTCAGGATCAAGTTCCAATTCCTTAACAAGGAATTGTCTTGCATCATCTTTTGACAGGAGTGTTTCAGGGGGAATAATTCCGCTGGGCATGGAAAAAATTTGTTTGTTTGTAAGTTTGAAAACAGTCTGAAGATGTTTTGTTGTATAATCGGCAGTTGTAAATATGTAGGTTGCAAGTTTTTTATATAAAATCTTATTGTACCAGGACCTGCTGACATGGGCGCTTATGTGTCTTGAAAGAATTCTGCATCCTATTTTTGCCCTTTTGGCAGCAAAAAGACCAACCTGTGAGTCCTCGTTTCCATGGGTGTTTACAATGTCAGGATTTTCTCTGATAAAAAGATTTTTTAAAAATTTGTAATCTTTTATTATTCCCAATCTTTTGAACTCAACAGCAAAGGTTTTAAATCCATATTCCTTTGCTTTATTTAACAGGGGGGTATTTAAGGGTGCAACAATAATGATTGTATGGCCTTTTTGGGCCATCCATACGGATTCATTAAAAATTCGTTTTTCAAGCCCTCCCCATTGGGAATGGCAGGTGGTGTGAATAATTTTATAATAGGAAATCATAAATCAGGGATTCTTAAAAGTTTTTCTTCAATTCTTTTGATATCGCAGGGCAGATCAATTTCAGGAGAATCGTATGGTGTTATAACCACCTTGATCCTATAACCGAATTCCAGGACCCTTAATTGTTCCAGCTTTTCAATATGCTCACAGGTTCCTGTGGGAAGCGCAACCAGCTTATCCAGAAAGCTTTTTTTATAGGCGTAGAATCCGAGATGTTTGTAAAAATCCGCCTTTGTTTCCGGGTCCCTTGGATAGGGGATCTGGGCCCTTGAAAAATACAGGGCAAAACCATTGTGATCAAAGGTGACTTTTACATCTTTGGGATCTGTGATTTCCCTCTCATCTTGTATCTTAAAGGCAAGGGTTGACATGACAAGATCAGGATCATCGCTAAATGGTGAAATCATTTCATCAATGATCAAGGGGTTAAACACTGGCTGGTCTCCCTGGATATTGACAACAATATCATTGGGCCCAAGATTTAAAATCCCGGCAGTCTGGGCAACCCTGTCAGTTCCTGTGCGGCAATCATCAGATGTCATCACTGCATGACCGCCAAAATGTTCAACCGCTTTATAAATTCTTTCATCATCCGTTGCTACGATTGTTTTTGAAACAGCCAAAGATTTTTGAGTTTGTTCATACACTCTTTGTATCATTGATTTGCCGGAAACAAGGGCCAAAGGTTTTCCATCAAACCTGCTTGATCCGTATCTGGATGGTATTACAGCAATGGTCATGTCAGTCTCTTTTAAATTTTTAGAAACAAGGATCTGGTTTTTTTCCTTGTCATTATAGATTTCCAGTCTTTGCCAAGACAGTTTTCCCATAAAGGATCAAGGCCGAGAGCCACTGTAATCATTGTTTCAACTTGTTCTTCTTTAAGATTTTTAACAAGACCCCGTGGCAGTTCAATCCGGCATTTTTCCATCATGGTTCGAAACTCTTTGACTCCTGCAGGATAGAATTCATCCAGATAATCAAACACAATGCAGCATCCGATCCCATGATGGGTTCCCAGCACATAGGAAAGTCCATAGGACAGGGCATGGCAGGCTCCAACCTGTGAATAGGCAATACTCATGCCTCCGAAAAATGAGGCCATCATGAGCTTATCGTCGTGATCTGGATGGTCATCAATAAAAACCTGTCTGCAAAGCTCAAGGGACTTTTCGCCATAGGCTTTGGAGAACTCATTCAGATATGTACCTTCAAGGGATTCAATGCAATGGATATAGCAGTCCATGCCCGTATAAAAGTGTTGATCCTCTGGAACATCTTTTATCAGCTCAGGATCGAGAATCACCTGGTCAAAAACAGTGTAGTCCGAGTTAAGGCCCAGTTTTTTTTCAGGGCCTGTCAGAACGGCTGTCCTTGAAACTTCAGCCCCCGTGCCGGAAAGAGTGGGAACTGCCATGTGGCAGACCGCAGGATTCTCAATAAGATCCCATCCCTGGTAAAGGGCGGAAGACCCGGGATTTGTAAGCATAAGGGATACAGATTTGGCAAGGTCCATGCTGCTGCCGCCTCCTATACCGATGACAGCACAGGGAAGACTCGACCTGTATGCTTTTACTTTAAGGGTCAATTCATCAACATATTTTGTTTTGGGCTCATCATCTACGTTTACCCATAAAAGCATGTCATTGTCATGCAGGGGTAACCTTTTTTCCAAAGGTTTTGCCTTGAACACGTCATCTGTGACAAACACAACCCAGGAATCATCACTTTTACGTTGATTTCCTATAATCTCATCAAGCTGTGAAAAACAGCCCCTTCCAAATATGACATTTGGAACCAGTTTAAAGTTTTTAAACATGTTTATCCTTTAAATGATTTCATTATGGCTTGAATTTTATTTTCAATATCTTTTTTTGTCCATGACAGCATTATTTGCATGGAGAGTGTTCGTTTCATAATATTATCGGATTCTTCAAGAACTATATTCTTATAATCAGGCATATTGTCCGCAAGTTCAAAGGCAAGTTTAGCAGACCGTTTCATCTGTTTTAAATGATGCCATTTTTTATAATAATGCCAGTTGTTGTCATACCAGTAAGGACACCCCACTTTATTTTCACCAAGATTTTTAGCAATCTGCCTGGCCCGTTCTTCAGTTGGCAGAAAAAAGCTTAAAAAGGTTGCTGAATCCCCTTTGGCATCCGGGATATACCTGAAACTGACCTCGGGCAGGTCTGCCATGGCATCTTTAATGGCCAGTTTATTTTTTCTCTGGGTTGAAAGGATAAGATCCAGTTTGTTCAACTGGGCAAGTCCCACTGCTGCGTTCAGTTCGCTGATCCTGTAATTGGTGCCGATAATGGGGTGATCGTCTGCTCCCCTGTCAGCGCCGCCTAAGTGGTCATGCCCATGGTCGGCAAACTGGTCGGCTTTTTCGTAAACATCCTTGCTGTTGGAAATAATGCCGCCGCCTTCTCCGCAGGTAACGGTTTTAACCGCATCAAAGGAAAAACATCCGGCAAGCCCAAAGGTTCCAAGTGCCTTGTCTTGATAAGTCGCCCCTAAAGACTGGCAGGCATCCTCAAGCAGAATCAATCCTTTTTTATCGCAAAGTATTTTAATCTCATCAATTCTTGCCATGGCACCGCACATATGAACCGGAACAACAGCACGGGTTTTTGAAGTCATCACATCTTCAAGTTTGTCAGGATTAAGACACAGGGTTTCGTCTATTTCTGCAAAAACAGGAATGGCACCAACGTTGATGATGGCTTCGAATGTGGCAACAAAGGTAAAGGGGGGAATAATAACTTCATCTCCTGCACCTATGCCGCAGGCGGCAAGAGCAGTACAAAGGGCTGCCGTGCCACTGGAACAAAGATGACTGTATTGGGCGCCTGTAATTTCACAAAGTTTTTTTTCAAATTCAAGGGCTTTGAAATGTCCGTTTCTTATCCCTTCAAATCCATACCTGAAAAGTACACCCGTTTCAAGAACATCTGCCACTTGTTTTTTTTCTTCATCACCAAATATTTCAAAACCAGGCATGGTTCCCTCCTCTTATAATACATTGATTAACACATTGCTTAATACATTACTTAATACATTGATGGTTTAATTTTTTTAAGCCATGGATAAGTATCATAATAAACAACAAAGTTTCAAGGTCTGCCCCAATAAATTGCAGGACGATTGCATGGAAAACTTCAGTATAATAATTTTTTTGGTAGTTTGATAAAAATTTTATTGACATATTTTTCGTTATTTTTGATGATTCGAATTTAATTACAGTTTTCCTAAAAAAGAGGGATAAGATATTTAATGGAATATTTAGAGGTAGATAAGCTTGAGAAAATACATAATAGAAATTTAGACATTTCGAGCTATGTTGTAGATGAAGAGCATGTTTTAATTACAGGAGAATTCAAAGAAAGAAATCTGATAACGGTTTATGAGAGATCTGGTGAACCAATAGAACCAAATATTTTTCATCATATGCAAATTCAATTACTCATCAAAAATGCGGAATTAAAAATTGTGGATATTCATGTTAAAATTCCAGGTGCTCCCCATGATGAAATCTGTAGAGAAATGGAAAGTAGTCTTGATAAAATAAAAGGACTTAACATCGCGCCAGGATTTACATCTAAAATCAAAAAGATTGCAGGTGGTATAAAAGGATGTGTTCATTTGACAACCTTACTTTTATCTATGGCCCCGGCAGCACTTCAGGGATATTGGATATTTGAAGCACGAAAAAAACAAAGAAGCGAAGAATCTGTTTTGGATATTGAAAAATATTTAGTTGATGCCTGCTGGGCATGGCGCAAAGATGGTCAGTTAGCTATAAATCTTAATACAAAAAATAATAACTGAATATTTGACCCGAAGTGTTAAATCTGTTTTATCGATGAAACTATAAATGTATTTTAAGGTTTAAAATTTTTTGTTATTAATTAAGGTGACAATCCCTGGGCTTGCTCAATCTGTTGCTTAAAAATCCGCTTATGTTCATCCTTATCTCCATATCGCTCTTGTATGCCATTATTTTTCAAGAGTTGGCGCATGGCTGAGTAGCCTACCGCTTATCAAACTGTTGTTGCCTTGATCGTTAACTGTCAAACAAGGAACTAATAAGCCGCTGTCGCTTCATATCAACTTTGTGTTTCTGCCCGTGTTGAAACTGACGAGTTGATTGCCAGCAATAATTAAAAAGGATTTTCAATCTGTATGGTGCTGTGGTGGTTGGATTTTATTAAAATGTTTCTTTGTGGTATAAAAATAATTGAATGAGTTGCTAACGACTCCTTTTTTTGATTTTTTGGTTAAAAAACCTGGCTGGAACGTAGAGGCAATGAATTAAAGTCACGCGGCTATCGCCGAACAATTGTATTCACAAGGGCAAGAAGCTCGGCGGCGCTGATGCGTGAAGTTTTTGAGGGAGGATCAGATACAGGACGTTAGGCTTTAACAATATTTTAGTTTTATATTTTACAAACAAAAAACAATGAGGAGGAACATTTATGAAAAAAAGAAGTTTTATTGTATCCTTAATTATTGTCGGATTGTATTTGACATCAACTGCATTTGCTGGAGAAAAAGTTCACTGGGGCTATTCAGGCCATGAAGGACCAGAGTACTGGGGAAAGTTGAATCCAAAATTTTCTCCGTGTTCAAAGGGTAGAAATCAATCTCCAATTAATTTAACTGGAATGATAGAAGGAGAATTATTGCCTATTACTGTTAATTATCAAGCAGGTGGTAATGAAATTCTTAATAACGGTCACACTATTCAAGTGAATTATATGCCTGGCAGCACTATAAATGTTAATGGAGATCAATTTGAACTAAAACAATTCCACTTTCATTCACCAAGTGAAAATATAATAGAAGGTAAATCATATCCTATGGAGGCCCATTTTGTACATGCTGACAAAAAAGGGAATCTGGCTGTAATCGCAATCATGTTTAAAGGTGGAGATAAGAATGCAGAGCTTGAGAAAGCCTGGATTCAAATGCCTGAAAAATCTGGCCAAAAAAATGTACTCCCCAAACACATAGATGCTAATATTCTACTACCTCAAAACCGTGACTACTATCGCTTTAACGGTTCTCTTACAACTCCGCCATGTTCTGAAGGCGTTTGGTGGTTGGTTATTAAGCAAATTGCAACTGCATCTAAAGAACAAATTGAACAATTTTCTCATACAATGCGTCATCCTAACAATCGCCCAGTTCAACCAGTAAATGCTCGGATGATTTTAAAATAATATTCGACAAAATATTGAAAATATATGGAGTAAAAAGCCTAATCCGGCGCTGAACTCGGAAGCAAAAGGCTTCAACTATATTTCCTGACAAGTACCATTTAGGGTCTTTTCCTATATAGTGAAATTTTTCTTCTGTAATATCAGCTGTGCCGTTCAATTTAAATATCAGTCAACATCAATAAAAAAGGAGAAAATTCATGCCAGATGCAAGAAAGATTAAAATCATATTAATCTGTCAGCCGACCCTGGAAGGGGCAGGGGTCCACTTGAATCGAGTATTCGGATACAATGAAGCCCCGACATTTGATCCTTTTCTTATGCTGGACGATTTTCGATCTGATTAACCCCTGAGATTTCTGCTACTCACTGGCAAGCCTTTAAAGGAGCCAGTGGCCTGGAGAGGTCCAATTGCCATGAACACCCAGGAGGAATTAACAATTGAATTTCAGGAGTATCAGGCCGACACATTTATTAAAACAAAATAATATCCATTATAAATATCTGATCATCTGTTTTTTTCCAAGTGCACAGCACATGGCTGCTTTATTTTTTATGTATGATTTCATAACCACCTCCGAATAAACTAAATCGCATAACAGTCAATACTTGATTCCTATCACGCAGGTAATTAATTTTTTTATAGATTGACATAATAAGTGCTTGCCTTAGAATAAAGCGCTTGATACACATCAAAGTCGATTGTTTGTATAGTACAAGGAGAAACACAACTTTTAATGAAATCAAATAAATTGACCGGGCCGCCCATGACATTGGCCTGGTTTATATGGGGTCTGGGTGCCCTTTTTTATCTGGCCGGGTTTTTCCAGCGGGTAGCCCCGGCCGTAATGACCCAGGAATTGATGCAGGATTTTAATATCTCTGCCTCGGGTCTGGGCCATCTGTCCGGGTTATATTTTTATGCCTATGTGGCCATGCAGATTCCCACGGGAATCCTGGCCGATACGCTGGGCCCAAGAAAACTTTTGACGGCCGGTTGTCTTATTGCAGGTCTGGGCACTTTGCTTTTTGCTCTGTCTCCGGGATTTTTCTGGGCCGGGCTGGGTCGATTTCTCATAGGTGGATCAGTGGCAGTTGCTTTTGTGGGACTGCTCAAGCTTTCCTCTTTCTGGTTTCCAAAAAAAATCTATGCCTTTGTTGCAGGCAATGCTTTATCCATAGGTCTTATTGGTGCTGTGACGGCAGGGCCTCCTTTAAGATTACTCATGGATATTTTTGCCTGGCGTCTGGTCATCAGCGTCACTGGTGTAATGACACTTGTACTGGGTTGTGTGATCTGGCTTGTTGTCAGGGACTCGCCCCAGGAAAAGGGATATACGGGTTTTACAAAAAGAATATCAAAGCCTGCATCATTTTCTACCAAAAGAATCTGGCAGGATCATTTCAAGATTTTTAAATATCGAAACATCTGGCTTTTGTTTGTTATTCCCGGTGGAATTGCGGGATGTATCCTTTCTTTTTCCGGTCTGTGGGGGGTTCCCTACCTGATTTCCCACCACGGTTTAACCCCGGCCAGAGCTGCTTCCCTGACTTCTGTCCTGCTCATTGCCTGGGCCATTGGGTCTCCATTTTTCGGGTGGCTGTCCGATCATTTGAGAAAACGAAAATCTCTGTATCTTGTCGGGACCATGGTGGTGGCTCTTGGCTGGTCATTGATCCTGTTCAGGGAAAGCCTTTCTCTTTTTCAGTTGATCATGGCCCTTTTTGTTACTGGTTTTTTTTCCGGTTGCATTATCATCAGTTTTGCCTTTGTCATGGAATCTGTTCCATTATCTTTGTCCGGAACGGCCGCAGGCCTGACCAATATGGGTGTAATGATGGGGCCTATGCTGCTTCAGCCTTTTGTGGGCAGGATATTGGACTATCATTGGACAGGCCAGATGGTCCAAGGGGTAAGGATTTATTCTCTTGATGCCTATGAATTTGGATTTATCCCCATGATGGTATGGATTATTGTATCTGTTTTGCTCCTGTTTTTTACCAAAGAAACCAACTGCCGCCAGATGGCCTGAACAGGCCTTTGCACAAAGGAAAAAGTATTGAATCAAGAACCATATAGATCTAAAACCCTTTTGTATTTGTTTATGGTGCTTCATGTGCTTGGTGCAGCCGGCACATTTATTCTCAGCAAAGCTGCAGCTACAAGTTTTGCTGACCCCTTGGTTTTGACCTTTACCCGGGGTATTGGGTGTGCTGTTATTTTTCTTATATTTACGGGTTGGAAAATCCCTAAACCTGATTTTACCTTAAAAGAATGGGCAAGGCTCCTGATGCTGGGGATTTTGCTGGTCCCTTTGAATCAATATTGTTTTTTAAAAGGTCTTGAGCTTTCTGTTCCAGGCCATTCCGCACTTATCTATGCCATGACCCCCATTGGAGTTCTTTTACTTTCAAGTGGCCTGGCCGGAAATATGCCTTCTTTCATGAAACTTTCCGGGGTTGTTATTGCATTTTCAGGTGTCATGGTTGTTTTAAGACCATGGGAATCAGGTGCCCAGCTCAGTGAGCTGAGAATAGGCGATCTATGGCTTATCGGCGCTGTTTTTTGCTGGGTGGTGTATACGATAATGGCAAGTGATATTATCAGGAAAAAGAATGCACTGACAGTAACTGCCTGGAGCCTTATTCTGGGTGTTCTCGTCATGCTTCCCATGGCGGCAAAACCAATGATGACCTTTGATTTTTCTGCTGTTTCAAATGCGGGATGGTTCGGACTCGGATATATGGTTGTTATCACAAGTGTTGTGATGATGATATTGTGGAATATTCTTTTGCAGCACCTGACACCGGTCCAGGTGGCAATTACAACAAATGCCCAACCGCTTGCAACAACCCTTCTTGTGGCAGTCTTTTCTGTAGCAGGATTTCTTCAGGGTGACCAGGATCTGGGTCTAATGTTTATTCTTGGCATGGTGTTATCTATTTCAGGTGTAATTATTACCCAGAAAGCCCGGGATTAATTTTTTTTAACACAGGGAAAGGACTTTGGTTTAGTCGGTCCGGATACTGATTCTTAATAGAAATTCGCATGAAAATGAAGGGCAAAAAAATTGACTTTAGGCAGTCAAGTACTAATATGTAAGAAATAGAATGTTGTGAAGGTTATAGTGGATTGAATGTGAATGTGACAAAAAAATATACAGGTGTAAAGTTTTACCATGGAAAAGAAAAAATTAGATCAATATAAAGGATTTGAACAGGGTCCCATTCGTCCTCCCAGTGAAGCAAGCAGTCTTTTAATTCGTCTTACGCGAAATTGTCCCTGGAACCGGTGTTCATTTTGCAGTGTGTATAAAAGAGGGAAATTTTCTTTAAGGTCAGTTGAAAATATTATTAAAGATATTGATACTTTGTGTGGCTATATTAAAGGGGTCAAACAGCTTGTCAAGCCGGGCGGGTATGCCGATAGCAAGGTATTTAACACCCTTTATAATTCTTTTGAAGAAAAGGACCGGGGGGCGTTTAATGCTGCCATGAATTTTTATGCATCAGGAATGAAATCTATTTTTCTACAGGATGCCAATTCTTTAATCATGAAGCCGGATGATCTGGTGTTTGTGCTTGAACATATAAAAAAATGTTTTCCCCATGTGGACAGGGTCACATCTTATGCAAGAAGCCATACCATTGTTCGAATTAAACAGGATGATTTGAAACGAATGGCAGATGCAGGCTTAAACCGCATCCATGTGGGCATGGAATCCGGATCTGATACAGTGTTAAAGAAAATCAATAAAGGTGCCACCAAAGCCGATCATATAAAAGCGGGCCTTAAGATAAAAAAAGCTGGAATGGAATTGTCTGAATATGTAATGCCGGGTCTTGGCGGTATCGAATATTCCATAGAGCATGCTTTAGAAACAGCTTCTGCTCTCAACGCTATTAATCCTGATTTTATCAGGATCAGGACTCTGGCACTGACAAATGGAACTACTCTTGCCAAAGAGGCGGAACAAGGAGAGTTTGAAAAACCCTCTGACGCAATGATGGCCAAGGAGTTAAGACTTTTTATAGAAAGCCTTGACGGGATTGATTCCTATATTAAAAGTGATCATATTTTAAACCTGTTTGAGACGGTTAATGGAAAACTGCCCAAAGATAAAGAAAAAATGATTGGTATTATCGATCAATTTTTTGATCTTGAACCGGAAAAAAGGGTTTTATATCAGATAGGCAGACGGATGGGATTTTTTAGAGGACCTGATGAAATAGATACAAGCCCCCACCTTGAAAAGGTAGAGCAGGCCTGTAAGAATTACGGGGTGACGCCACAAAATGTTGATTCAGTGATTGATGAATTGATGAAGCGTTTTGTGTGATCCAAAATCCATTTATATCCATATTCCATTTTGTGTTAAAAAATGTGGCTATTGTGATTTTTTTTCAAATACCGATCTTTCATTGATTCCGGATTATATTCTTGCCCTTCAAAACGAGATTAAAAAAAGGGCAGACTCAGAAGATAAAATTGATACCATATACTTTGGCGGTGGAACCCCCTCTCTTCTGAGCGTCAAAGATGTTGACACGCTTTTACATACCATTACAGACACATTCAAAGTTTGTCGCGATGTTGAAATCACTTTTGAAGTTAACCCTGGAACTAGTAATTTAAATGACTTAAGGCAATTAAAAAAAATCGGGATAAACAGGCTCAGCATTGGTGCCCAGTCATTTAACGAGGATAAACTTAGATTTTTAACCCGGATACATTCAGCCGAACAGTCAATCAAAATAATTAATGAGGCCCAAAAAGCAGGGTTTGATAATATCAGCCTAGATTTCATCTATGGACTTTATTTTGAAACACAAACCATATGGAGAAAAGACTTGGAACAGGCAATTGGAATGACACCATCACATCTGTCCTGCTATATGCTCACCATTGAACCGGGTACTGCCTTTAATCAAAAAATTCAAAAAGGCCTTTTTAAACCGCTTGGGAATAAGGCCATGTCAATTATGTTTAAAAATACTATAACATTTTTGAATAATAACAATTATGAGCATTATGAAATTTCAAATTTTTCAAAGGGAAGACAAAACAGATCAAGACACAATTCAAGATATTGGGACATGACACCTTATTATGGGTTTGGAGCAGCAGCACATTCCTATGATGGAAAAACAAGATCCTGGAATCCTAAAAGCATAGGCAAATATATAAAGGATTTGGATTCAGGCCGACTTCCCGTTGAAGAAGATGAAACGCTTACCAAAAACCAGTTAATGATGGAAATGATAATGCTCAGGCTTCGCACCCTTGAAGGCCTGGATATTGCTAAATTTCAAACCTTGTTTCATGATTCCTTTGAAAACAGGTATAAAGATATCCTGGAACCAATTCTTGGAGAGTCTTTAGGAATTATCAACGATCAACGATTTGCACTCACCCTGGAAGGAAAAATCCGCCTGGACAGTATTGTGGAAGCGTTTGCTGAAAAGACCCTTTAGGTTTTTCGTCTCAACTGCCGCGTATCACCCACCCTTATGGTCAGATTTATGGAATCAAAGTATTCAATTAAGGGAATGACATATTTTCTTGACACATTGCCTGTCATGCCTTTGAAATCAGGCGTGGTGATGGATTCTTTTTCTTTTAGGAAGTTGACCAGCTTTTGTTTGAGGTCATCTATTTTTTGGGCATTAAAGTAAAGATCATCCTTTGTTTTTACAATGGATTTTTCATCAATCAACATATGAAGAACATCTATAGCATTTTTTTTGTCCAGGTTAAGATCCTGGCAGATGGTCCTAAAGAAGGGGGGTGTCAGGCCTGATGCCTGATAGATTTTGTAGATTTTTTCTTTTACTTCGTGCTGATCAACCTTGAGTGCTACTTTGTGGGCAGACAATTTTACAATGTTTTTGTCAAGAATAATGAAATTTTCCTTGGACAGTTTTGTAAAAAGAATATTAAAAAACTTAGTATCATCAACATATTGAAATTTGGATTTTAGCTCCTGCGTCGGCATGCCTTCTTTTAACGGATTTTGGGCATGATAGGCTGTAAGTTTTTGTATGAGTTTTTCTTTAAAGTCTTCAAATACGTCACCATTAACAAACTTTTGCCTTTCTTTATCCGTTTGTATGACCTGCTGTTTGGCAAGCATTTTCTGTAAAGTTATGGTCAGCTTTTTATCCGGGATATTGGTCATGACACGCAGTTGGGAAAATAACAACCCCTGGTATCCTTTTAAGGACAGAAAAAATAAAATTGTTTGTTCATTATCACCCAGGAGTAAATTTTCCAGTCCCTGAATAACAGTTTTATCAAACAGCTTGTGCTTTTGAGAAGCTGGATTTAATATATCTCCGCCACCAATTGTTTTGACGGGTGAATAACTCCTTATTACATATCTGTCATCCTTGATACAACATACGGGAGACTCTAAGCGAAATTGAACACAGGCTTCATCTCCAGGTAAAAGTTCTTTCCTGTCAAGTAGAATAAGATACCCCAGTATCTCACTTGTTCCTGAATGAAACCTTATTCTTGTCCGGTTTTTTGCAGGCTTTGTATTGCTTTTTAAATAAAGGAAATGTGCATCCAGCATATAGCTTTCAATCAAAGTGTCGGGAGTAGACAGAATATCTCCGCGGCTGACTGATTCTTTATCAAGTCCCTGAAAGTTGATGGCTGTCCGGGTTCCAGGACCTGCTGTTTGTACACCTGAACTGTGAACCTGGATTCCCCTGACTTTTGATACAATCTGTTTTGGATAGACCATGATGTCATTTCCAACCTTTATACTGCCGGAAGCAAGGGTTCCTGTAATCACAGTGCCAAATCCTTTCATTGAAAACACACGGTCCACGGGCAGTCTGAAAATTGAGGAGAATTTTCTTTCAGGAAGGTTGCAGCAGATTGATTCAAGGGTTTTGATAAATTCATCCAACCCCTCATTTGTGACAGAGGAAACAGGGACAATTGGCTTGTCTTCAAGAAAAGTCCCCTGTACAAAATCGTTGATATCATCAAGGGCAAGCTCTAAAAGATCCTGGTCCACCATATCTATTTTAGTCAGGGCCACCATGCCATGCTCAATCCCCATGAGATTGCAGATTTCCATGTGTTCCCTTGTCTGGGGCATGACTCCCTCATCTGCTGCGATCACCATTGTGACCACATCAATCCCGCTGGAACCGGCAACCATATTTTTTACAAATTTCTCATGGCCCGGCATATCCACGATGCCTAAATGCTGACCATTGGGAAGATCAAGCAGGGCAAACCCAAGTTCAATGGTAATACCTCTTTCTTTTTCCTCTTTGAGCCGGTCTGTTTCAATCCCTGTTAATGCTTTTACAAGGCTTGTTTTACCATGGTCAATGTGTCCTGCCGTTCCTAGAATGATATTTTTTTCCAATTGTAAAAATAGTCCTAAATTTTATTTATTTTCTTTTTTTTGAAAAATGCCATGACATAGGCAAGGGCAACCAGAATTAAGCCGGCTCCAACGCCATGAAAAATACTCCATTCCGGTCTGAACAATCGGATAATCATGATACCAAATACAAGGCCTAAAATAAGCCTGACAACAAATATTAAAAAAGCATTCATAACCAAAGTTCCTTTGATGAGATATTTATACGCAAGGATAATAGTCAAACAACGGTTCAAGGTCAATGTAAAATATAGTTGCTGATTCCGATGCAAAGAAAAAAGTGTTGAAAAATAGATCCAATTCTGATAGTTAAGGAAAGTTTTTGAGGTGGGTGTAGCTCAGTTGGCAGAGCACTAGGTTGTGGTCCTGGTTGTCGCGGGTTCGACCCCCGTCACTCACCCCATTTATTAATCTTTATGTAAAGATTGTTCATTAACACCCGAAGCTCAAAAGAATTGAGAATCGGGTTTTTTTGATTATGGAGAAAGCTAAAAACTACCAATCAAGGAGACCGTTAAAATGTTCTCAACCAAAAGAGCCTTTGGGATATTAATTTTGCTAATTTTGCTATTTTCCCCCTGTCTTGTTTTTGCCCAGGATTTGTCCAAGGAATTAAAAGAAGGATTATATGCTCAATTTGATACCAGTAAGGGACAGATTGTCTGTGTACTGTATTATAAACAAGCTCCTGTCACTGTTATCAATTTTGCAGGACTGGCTCTTGGGACAATTGCCCCGAAAAACAGCCCTTCAAAGAAATATTATGATGGCCTTATTTTCCACAGGGTGATCAAAGATTTTATGATTCAGGGTGGTGACCCTACAGGGACAGGCAGAGGTGGCCCTGGATATAGGTTTCCTGATGAGTTTGTTGACCAATTAAAACATGATTCTCCCGGGATTCTTTCCATGGCCAATGCAGGACCTGGAA